>NZ_CAXTKA010000016.1:0-79262 GCF_964244875.1 uncultured Devosia sp. | reverse complement strand
GGGGATAGAGGGGAGGGATCGGGGGCTCCCCTACCCCCACCCAACCTCCCCCTGGCAGGCGGAGGAGGTCGCGCCACTCGTGGGGGGGATCGGCTTCAAGCACTTGGTCAGGGTCTCGATCCCAGTTCCACCCACCGGGCGGCTCCTCCCCCTGCCAGGGGGAGGATAGGTGGGGGTGGCAGGATTGACGGGATCACATCGGGGGAACGACGCCTTTCGTGCCGACGACGACGGTTTGCGCTGAGATCGTCCCGTCATCGGCCAGTTCGGCGGGCACGAAGACGGTGGCACCGGCGATCAGATCGGCGGTCGTTGCGGGGGCGAAGGTGACGATCGGGGTAGCTTCGGGGATGTCGATGGTCTTTTCGCCGCCCTCATAGGCGACCTTGACCGTGCGGCCATCCACCGAAGTCACGGCATCGGCGACCGTGGCGTTGGTCATGGTGCTGCCCGGCTGCAAATCCCAGGCGAAGCTGGCGCCGGCATTCTTCATCGCTGCCGGAAAGATCAGCACTTCCAGCGCGCCGTCGCTGCCATCCTCGTTGGGCAGCGAGGCAATGCCGACAAAGTCACCGGTCTTGATGTCGTCGGCGGAGGCTTCCGCGACGCTCGACACCTTCCAACCCTCGGGCAGCACAATGGTCTTGTCCTCGCCCTCGCGCGTCTTGATGGTGAGGGTACTGCCCTCGAACGTCGTGATCGTGCCGCGCAGCCGCACGCTTTCGGCGGCCTGTACCGCAAGGGTCACCGACAGGACTGCCGTGCTTGCCAGTGCCACGACGGCCACCGCCCGGGAAAATTTCGCCAATTCCATGATGTCACCTGAGTTCGACTGCGCGGGCTCATGCCCCGCGGCACAACTCTAGCCCTGCGGGGGAACGCGCGGAAAAAACAATTGGTGATGGAACCGGGCGCCGCCCGCTAAATCCCGCCATACCAGTCATAGCCGGTATCTTCCCAATAGCCGCCCTTGCCCTTGCCGAAGGGGGCAAGGCTGTCGACCAGCTCAATCGTGTGCAGGTATTTGGGTTGCTTGTAGCCCAAGGCCCGCTCGATGCGCAGGCGCACCGGCGCGCCGTTCTGGACGGGCAATACTGCATCGTTGAGGCCATAGCTCAAGATCGATTGCGGATGATAGGCATCGATCAGGTCGGACGACGTATAATAGATGATATCCCCCGACAGGGTCTTCTGGATATTGTCGTAGCAATGATAGACCGCGAACCGCGCCTGCGGCTTGACCTTGGCCATGTCGAGGATCGGCCCCAGAGGCGTGCCGGTCCATTTGGCGATGCAGCTCCAGCCCTCGACGCAATCGTGACGGGTGATCTGGGAGCGGGTGGGCATGTTGCGCAATTCGTCCAGCGAAAAGCTGACCTCCTGCTCCACCATGCCTTTGACCGTGAGCCGGTAGTCGGCGAAATTACTGGCCTTGAGCGCCAGATATTCCGGCGTGGTCGGATCGGTCGAACCATTGGGGCGCTGGCCCTGGCGGATTTCGCTGGCCGAATATTCGCGCGCCAGCGTCTGCGCCCCGACCAGGCGCCGCTGCACCTGGTAGGTCAGCACATTGGCCTGCTCGAGGATCTTGCGCGCCTGCCCGTCGCGCGAGGCCGCAAAATCGAATTGGTCGCACCCGGCCAGGATCAGTGAGGAGGCGGCCGTGGCGCCAAGGCCGAGCAGGCCGCGCCGGCTGAGTTGAATCCCGCTCATGGCTTGTCACCGTCATTGATTGGAGTGCCCGGACTGGCGCGATACCAGCCGGTGATCATCGAGCGCAGTTCGTTGAACGGGTTGGCGATCACCACCATGATGATGTGGATGATGAAGAACCCCACCAGCAGCGCCATGGTGATGAAATGAATGGTGCGCGCCGTCTGCCGTCCGCCGAACAGGTCAAGCAGCCAGGGAAAGGCAGCATCCATGCCGGGGGACATGGTCAGCCCGGTGGCCACAATGAGCGGAAACAGGATGAAAAACACCCCGAAATAGGCAATTTTCTGCAGCGGCGAATAGCTGCGGCCATGGTGAAACCGCAAGGTCGCGTGATCGACGATATCCCGGGGCAATCCGGCAACGTCCCTGGGCTTGACGATGATGTCGCGCCAGATATGGCGATTGAGGAAGCTGGCAAGGAACCAAACGAACATAGTTAGGACGAACAGCCAGCCAAAAAAGAAGTGCACGACCCGCCCGGTTCCCAGATCGCGAAACGAGGGGATGGTTACGGCGCCGGGAAAGCCCTGAAATTGCGGCCGCGCCTGCGGCCCGCTCATGCCGAACACGCCCGTAGTATCGAATTCATGGCCGAAAACCTTGGTCCGTCCGCGCGGCCCGGCGTCGGTGTTGACCGCCGACATCGACAATATCGCATTGTCGAACTCGAACCCCGATTGTTGACCGATATAAAGCGAGGGATGAGCATTGAAGATTTGCAGCCCGCTCAGCAGCAGGAAAAACATGCAGATCACCCAGAGCCAATGGGTGACGCGCGTCCAGATCGATTGGCGATAGATCAGCGGGCCCTTGCTGGCCGGCTCTGCCATATGTTCGCTCATACTCTTCCCCTCGGGCAGTTCGGCTGCCCGCGCCGTCGTTCCAGCAGGAACGCTACAGCGCGACGCAGCCGGTTGCTATCACCCAAATGTTATCAAGGTGTCGGCGCCATCGCATCGGCAGGCGCCATCGCGTCGCCCTCCATGCCCAGCGAGTCGATGGCGCCCATCACGTCCATGCCTTCGTGCAGGCCATGGCAACCGGCGAGCGCAGCCTGCATGGCGGCGGGAAAGGTGATGGCCCCGGCCTGCTGGTTGCAGAGCGCAAAATCCGCATCGCTGATCGGCGCCAGCACGGCGGGCGCCATCGCGTCCTCGGCAAAGCCAGGCGCGGCGGCAAGGGTGAAAGCGGCAAGGCTGGCAAGGCAAAGGCGGCGCAAGGTCACGGTCATGGCTGTCTCCGAAGGTTCGACCACGCCCTTGGCGCGGTTCGTGCCCTGCCATTCGCCGAGGTTGACGCGGGCGTTACGCCGTCACGATCTCGTGATGACCAGATCGGCATGGCGCGGTCTGGCGCCTGCGTGTAACCTTGAGCAGTACCCGAGCGTATGGATGGGCAATGCAGACCGATCCAACCGAAACGCGCCTGCGCGGCCTGATGCTTGCTTCGCTCGACGGCGATGCGGTGGCCTATCGCGCGTTGCTGGCCGATCTCGGCCGCCATCTGCGCCCTTACTTCACCCGGCGGTTGACGCCGGCCTTCGCCTCGCATGCGGAGGATCTCGTGCAGGAGACCCTGCTGGCCGTCCATACCCGCCGCATGACCTATGACCGCAAGCGCCCCTTCACCGCCTGGCTGCATGCGGTGGCCCATCACAAATTCGTCGACCATGTGCGCCGCCAATCGATCAGGCTGACGGTGCCACTGGAAGACGACGCGCCCATTTTCGCCCATGACGAGGGCGCCGATGCGCTGGCCCGGCGCGATCTCGCTATCGTGCTGGACACGGTGCCGGCGCGCACCGGCGATCTCATCCGCCGCACCAGGGTCGACGGTGCCTCGGTGGCCGAAGCGGCCGCCGTCCATGGCATGACCGAAACGGCGGCCAAGGTATCCATTCACCGCGGGCTCAAGGCCCTGGCCATGCGCTTTGCGGGAGGGCCACGATGACCGACGAACTGATTGCCGATCTGTCCGCCGATCTCAGGCCGGTGGCCAGCACCGCGATGCAGCGCTTGCTGCTCGCAGCGGTTTTTGTCAGCGGCATCGTCGCCGTGGCCGCCATGTGGATGTGGCTGGGCATGCGCCCCGACATGGAGACGGCGGCGGCCACGATGATGTTTTGGGGCAAGTTCATCTATACGCTGGCGCTTGCCATTCTGGGCGGGATTGCGACGCTCGTCCTGGCTCGCCCCGATGGGCGCACGCGCTGGCCCTGGCTGGCAGCGCTCGGGCTCGTCGCCTTGCTGGTGGTTGGCGCTGCCATCCAGCTCGCCAGCGCCGAACCCGGCGAGGTCATGCCGCTGATCATGGGCAGCACCGCGCTGGCCGGCCCGTCGCGGATCGTCGTTTTATCCATGCCGGTGCTGTTCGCCGCGGTTTACGTCTTGCGTCGCTTGGCGCCGGCCAACCCGATGCTTGCGGGCTTTGCCGCCGGCATCATGGCGGGGGGCACCGGCGCCTGTGTCTATTCCTTTGCCTGCACCGAGAATGGCATGATGTTCGTTGCGCTGTTCTACACGCTGGGCATTGCGGTTGTTGGGGGATTGGGCGCGGTGCTGGGGCGGTTGTTGTTGCGGTGGTAGGGGATGGGGAGTGTGGGAGCCCAGATATCGGGGTCGGGAAACCCCCACCTTGATCCTCCCCCTGGAAGGGGGAGGTGTCGGCAGCCACGGCAAGCTCGTGCCCTATTCCCCCCGCGCTGCCCAGTTCAGGCCGCGGCGGATGATGGTGGCCATTTCGGGAACCTCGAATTCGCGGGCCTGGTGGCCCAGGGTCGAGTGAAACACTCGTCCCTGCCCATGCCGGCGTTTCCACACGACGGGCATGACCACGCCCTCGATCCAGGACGCGTGTGCGCCACTGAAGGTGGTAGTGGCCAGCACCTCGTTGGAGGGGTCCACATGCATGTAATACTGCTCGGAGCGGTAGGGGAACGACTTGATGCCGGCCATGATCGGATCGTCCGGCTTGCTGACCTCGACGGTGTAGTCGATGATATTGCCCGGGTGCTGCACCCACTGCCCGCCCACCATGAAATGATAATCCACCGCGTCGCGGAACGTGCCGGTCATGCCGCCGTGATGGCCGGCGAGACCCACCCCGTTCTGGACGGCACGCGTCAGGTTATCCACCTCATCCTGCGCGATCGTGCCCATCGAAAAGATCGGAATGATCAGCGACAGATCGTGGATCGAGGGATCGGCAAAGGCCGAGGTTTCGGTCGCCATGCGCACGGAAAACCCGTCTTCGTGCAGCCAGCGGCGATAGATCGCCGCGCATTCGTCCGGCTCGTGCCCGGCCCAGCCGCCATAAACAATCAATGCACTGCGCATGCTCAATCCCCGCAAATCAACGGGCGGGAGTTTATCGCAAAGCGGTGTGATTGAAACCCGAAGCCTATTCGTGGGTGCCGGCGCGGAGCCGCAATGGGCGCGGCAGGGCGAGCGGCGCGGCCTTGGCAAAAGCCCAGCCCCGCAGCACCATGAAGTTGACCCCCGCGGTCAAAGCGATCACCAGCATCGCCGCAGCGACCGCCGGGAGCGCGAAAATACTGTAGATGATGAACGAAAACAGTGTCACCAGCCCCAGCGCCACCAACTGCACGCCGATATAGCGCGGCAGGGCCTGTTCATGGGGCAGGCTGGATTGAAACGAAAACCGCCGATGCGCCAGATAGACCGGCCCGACCAGCACCGCGTAGCATAGCGCATTGGGCACCCAGCCCTGCGCGCCGGTGATCTGGGTAACGGTGCTGGAGAGCGCCACGAAGCCAACGGCACCCGCCGCGCCGATGACGAGGAACGCGGCCAACTGGCCCAGCATCGAGGGCGCCCTGGCGGGTGCGGCATTGGGCATCATGGACAACAAGGCTGCGCTCATGGCGGGGTTCCGGTGGCGGCGATCGACACCGGCCATGCTTAGGCATCGCGCATTGCAGTCCGCTTACGGTTGCATGACGGCGCGGCGATTTTTCTCCCCATGGTTGAGAAAAACTGAAGCTGCCGAGTTTCCACAGCCTTGCCCCTGGCCGTCCCGCGCACTTTCCCCTGTCACCAATTGCTGGTTAACTCACGCCTCGTCGCGGGCGGCGTCTTAAGTTTGCACCTGCTGGATTGATCAGGCCGCCCGCCATAAAACCAAAGGATGACAGGGATGAAAACATTACTTCTCGGCGCCACGGCGCTGACCTTGTGCGCCGGCTTTTCCGGCACGGCCTATGCCGATTTCACGTTGAATATCCTGCACATCAACGATTTTCATTCGCGCTTCGACCCGATCACCGCGACCGACAGCGATTGCGACGCCGAAACCGACGCGGCGGGCGAATGCTTTGGCGGCATCGCCCGGCTCAAGACCGAAATCGACGCCAAGCGCGCCCAATTCAAGGATGCCAACTCCATCCTGATCTCGGCCGGCGACAATTTCCAGGGCTCGCTCTACTACACTACCTATAAATCCAAGGTCGTCTCGGACTTCTTCAACCAGATGGGCTTCGACGTGGTCGCCACCGGCAACCATGAATTCGACGATGGCCCGGCCGAATTCCTCAAGTTCATCGAAGCGGCCGAATTCCCCATCATCGGCGGCAATTTCGACGTCAGCCGCTCCGAGGAACTGCGCGGCAAGATCAAGGGCTCGTTCGTCGTCGAGATCGGCGGCGAAAAGATCGGCATCATCGGCGCCACCACCGAGGACACGCCCGAAATCTCCTCGCCGGGTGCCGATGTCGAATTCACCGACGTGATCCAATATGTGCGCGGCGCCTCCGAAGCGCTCGATGCGGCCGGTGTCGACAAGATCATCCTGCTCAGCCATATCGGCTACACCGTCGACCAGCAGGTCGCGGCCGCCCTACCCCTGGTCGACGTGATCGTGGGCGGGCATTCCCATACCCTGTTGTCCAACACCGCCGAAGGCGCGGCCGGCCCCTACCCCACCATGGTCGCCAATCCCGATGGCGTCGAAGTGCCGGTGGTGCAGGCCAACCAATATGGCAAATATCTGGGCGATATCGCCATCACCTGGGACGACAACGGGGTGGTTACCAAGGCGGAGGGCGAACCCTTCCTGATCGACGCGTCGGTCAAGGGCGACAGTGATTTCGCCTCCCAGCTGACCGCCCTGGCCGGCCCGATCAAGGAGGCCATGGGCGTCGTCATCGGCACCACGACGGCGGCGATCGATGGCGGTCGCGACACCTGCCGCGCGCAGGAATGCCAGATGGGCAATCTATTGGCCGACGCCATTCTCGACCGTGCCGCCGACCAGGGGGCGACCATTGCCTTCCAGAATGGCGGCGGCGTGCGGGCCTCGATCGAGGCGGGCGACATCACCATGGGCGAAGTCATCACCGTGCTGCCCTTCTCCAACACGCTGGCCACCGTGCAGGTCTCGGGCGCCGACGTGATCGAAGCGCTGGAAAACGGCGTCAGCGACGTGGAAAACGGCGCCGGCCGTTTCGCCCAGGTCGCGGGACTGAAATATGCGTTCGACCTGTCCAAGCCCGCCGGCAGCCGCGTCAGCCAGGTCATGGTCAAGACCGGTGACAGCTTCGGCCCCATCGACGAGGACGCCACCTATACCGTGGTCACCAACAACTATGTCCGCGCCGGTGGCGACGGCTTCGGCAGCTTTGCCGAGGGCGAGAACGCCTATGACTTCGGCCCCCCGCTGGAACAGGTCGTGGCCGACTACATCGCCAAGCAGGGCGGCGAATATACCCCCTATACCGATGGGCGGATTACCGAAATCAAGTGATCGAAGGATTAGTTGAACGAAGAAGGGCGCCCGCTGGGCGCCCTTTTGTTAGAAATCCAATGCCTCGCACCACCGCGTCATTCCCGCATAGGCGGAAAACCGTTCGTCTGATGGGTGTCGCGCGATCGCAAGATTGGGTTCTCGCTGGCGCGGGACTGACGCCGCGGTTGTTGGAGATCAGGCGCAGGCTAAGCTATCCTGTGCTCGGTATGATCGCGGTCGGTCACCGTCGCCAGGTCCAATACTTTCTGGATATTGGTGGCGTGCCGGAATGAGGGTTCCAGATTGACGCCGCTGCGCACGGCCTCGGCAAAGCGCATGTAGTTGGTGGGTACGGGATCGCAGGCCGTTTCGGTCCAGGTGCCGGTTTCGATATCGGGACCGAGGCAGGTGAAGAGCTTGCTCCAGTCGTGCCGGTGCTGCACCTCGACCGAACCCAGTTCGCCATAGATGCGCAGCCGCAATTCGTTGAAATGCCCGGTCGCCCAACGCGTGGCATGGATGACGCCGAGCGCGCCATTGTCCATCTGCGCCGTCATGGCGAAGCTGTCATTGGCGTCCAGGTGATATTCCCCGATGCGGTTGTTCTCGGCCTTGTCGAAGGTTTCAAGCCGGCAAAACACCTTGGCATAGTCGCTGCAGGCGCCATAGGCGGCAAAATCGAGGATGTGCACGCCGATATCGCCAAGCACGCCATTGGAGCCGTGGCTCTTGGACAGGCGCCACAGCCATTGCGACTCGGTCCGCCAATCGCCCCAGGCCTTGCTGACCAGCCAGCTTTGCAGGTAGCTGGCCTCGAAATGCTTGACCGTGCCGACCTGCCCCGAAGCGACGATCTCGCGGGCCTTCTGCAGTTGCGCCACGTTGCGATAGGTCAGGTTCACCATGTTGACCAAGCCCAGCCGCTCGGCCGTCTCGGTCATCTCCATGGCCTTCTGGTGATCGGTGGCCAGCGGCTTCTCGCAGAATACGTGCTTGCCGCCCTGCAGCGCCGCCATGGTGGTGGCGTGGTGTACGCTGTCGGGCGTCACATTGGCCACGGCATCGAACTCGCCCCAGGCCAGCGCCGCATCGAGCGAGCCGAAGCCCCGCTCGATCGAATGGGTGGTGCAAAACGCCTCGACCCGCGCCGGATCGACATCGACGCCACCCGCCAGCGTCACCCCCTCGATGGCGGCGAAATGTTTGGCATGCTGGTTGGCCATGCCGCCGGTTCCCAGGATGAGGATCCGCATAGTGTTTTTCCCGTGCGATCGATAACGATCAAAAATGCTGTTGTTACGTTCGACGTCATTCCCGCGCAGTCGGCAATCCAGTCTCAGAGGATTGGTCCAGATCGCCAGGATGGGTTGCCGCTTGCGCGGGAATGACGCTGTGGACTGTTAGAGGCCGGGGCGGATGATCATCCACCCCGGCAAATTCACCGCTCCTAGCGGAAACCTTCTTCGCGACCGTGATGCAGCTTGGGGCCGCGCTCTTCGATTTTTTCGATGGCTTCGTCAACCGGCGTATTGGGGGCGTCGAGGAGCTCCGGGTGGCTTTCGGGATTGTAGGCCCAGTTCACCGCATTGCGCAGCACCAGCCCGACCCTATCGTCGTGATAGGTCGGATAGGTTTCGTGGCCGGGACGGAAATAGAACACATTGCCGGCCCCGCGCCGATAGGTCAGCCCGCTGCGGAACACTTCGCCGCCCTGGAACCAGGATACGAACACGGTTTCCAGCGGCTCGGGCACCGAGAAGGGCTCGCCATACATTTCCTCGTTCTCGAGCTCGAAATAGGCCGGCAGGCCTCTGGCGATCGGATGGCCGGGATTGACCACCCAAAGCCGCTCGCGCTCACCGGCCTCGCGCCAGTGCAGAGCGCAGGGCGAACCCATGACGCGCTTGAAAATCTTGGAGAAATGGCCCGAATGCAGCACGATCAGGCCCATGCCCTGCCAGACGCGCTCGGCGACGCGCTCGACGATATCGTCGGCAACCTGGCCATGGGCCGCATGACCCCACCACACCAGCACATCGGTATTGGCCAGAGCCTCGACGCTGCAGCCATGCTCGGGCTCCTGCAAGGTCGCGGTCCTGGCCACGATATTGCTGTCCTTGGACAGGAGCTTGGCGATCTGAGTATGCATCCCCTCGGGATAAATGTCGGCAACGACCTTGTTCTTTTGCTCGTGGACGTTTTCGCCCCACACCAGGGTTCGGATCGCCATTGCAGTCTCCTATGGAATTGAATTCGGCGCACCTGCAGGGCTACAAGCGTCACCGCCGATATGGACAAGCTGACGGCGCAACCCGTCAAGACTATGGCGCCAAACGCAATAGCCGGCGCCAGCGCATTCGTTTGGATCAGGCCGGCAGCCCGATCTAGCGGATCGGCTTGCCCGCCTTGTCGAACCGGTGAATCTTGTCGTCCATGGGGGAAATGTGCACGATGTCGCCGCTCTTGCAGCTGTTAATGCCGTCCAGCCGCACGACCACCGGCTCCTCGGTGCCCATTTCGAGGTAGACATAGCTGTCCGCCCCCAGGTTTTCGGTATGGATCACCGTGCCGTTCCACACCCCCTCGCCCGGCGTGATCAGCAGATGCTCGCCGCGGATGCCCACTGTATGAGCCTTGAACGGCTCGGCCTTCGCACCGGCAATGAAGTTCATCTTCGGGCTGCCGATAAAGCCCGCGACAAACAGCGAGTCGGGCTTTTCATAGAGCTCCATCGGCGTGCCCACCTGCTCGACCAGCCCGTCGCGCAAGACGCAGATGCGGTCGGCCAGCGTCATCGCCTCGACCTGGTCATGCGTCACGTAGATCATGGTGACGTTGTGCATGTTTTCATGCAGCTTGGCGATCTCGATGCGGGTCGCAACGCGCAAGGCGGCATCGAGATTGGATAGCGGCTCGTCAAAGAGGAACACCTTGGGATCGCGCACGATGGCGCGGCCGATGGCGACGCGCTGGCGCTGCCCGCCCGAAAGCTGCTTGGGCAGGCGTTCCAGGTATGGCGTGATCTGCAGCAGGTCGGCAGCGTTCTCGACCCGCTTGCGGATTTCCTCCTTGCCGCTCTTTTCCAGCGTCAAGCCGAAGGCCATGTTGTCGAACACGGTCATGTGCGGGTAGAGCGCATAGCTCTGGAACACCATGGCGATGCCCCGCTTGGAGGGCGCCAGGCCATTGACCACCTTGCCGTCGAACGCCAGCTCGCCCGAGGTAATGTCCTCAAGACCCGCCACGAGGCGCAGAAGGGTGGACTTGCCGCAGCCCGAGGGGCCCACGAACACCATGAATTCGCCCGAGCGGATATCGAGATCGATCCCCTTGATCACCTCGACGGCGCCAAAAGCCTTGCGAACGTTACGCAGTTGAATGTTTGCCATGGTCTGTTTCCCTAACCCTTGACGCCGCCGGCGGTGAGGCCGGAAACAATTTTGCGCTGGAAGATCAGCACCAGAACCACCAGGGGCACGGTGACGATGACCGATGCCGCCATGATGATGCCCCAGGGCGTTTCATACTGCGACCCGCCCGACAACAGCGCGATGGCGACCGGCACGGTCCTGGTCAGGTTCGACGAGGTAAAGGTCAGCGCGAACAGGAACTCGTTCCAGGCCCCGATAAAGGCCAGCAGGCCCGTCGTCACCAGCGCCGGCCACATCAGCGGCAGGAAAACCCGCGTGATGATCACCCAGGGCGTGGCGCCATCCACGATCGCGGCTTCCTCGATCTCGATCGGCAGGTCGCGCATGAACGTGGTCAATACCCATACTGTGAATGGCAGCGTGAAGATGGTGTACGAAAAGATCAGCGCCCATGGCGTATTATAGATGCCGAGCGCCCGGATCACCTCGAACAGCCCCGCCAGCACGGCGATCTGGGGAAACATCGAGACGGCCAGGATCACCATCAGCAGGAAGCTGCGACCGCGGAACCGCACGCGGCTGAGCGCGAACGCTGCCGTAACCGCCAGGAACAGCGCCAGAACCACCGTAACCGTCGCCACGAACAGCGAATTGAGCAGGTTACGGGGAAAACTGCCCTGGTTCAGCACCTGCAGATAGTTGGCCCAGCTGAACGACACTGGCCAATAGGTGACCCGGAAGATGTCGGTGCCCGATTTGAAGCTGGTCAGGATGGCGTAGTAGAACGGAAACACCGACACGACGACGATCACGGTGACCAAGGCGTAGAACAGCACGGTCTTGGTAACGCCCCACAGGTTGATCGTGGCACCCATCAGCGGTCTCCCCCGTCGAAATTAACCTTGCCCAGCCAGATATAGGCAATGGTGAACAAGGCGATGATCAGGAACAGCAGGGTCGATTGCGCCGAGCCATAGGCGAAGTTGTCGAAGTCGAACAGGTTCTCCCGGGCCAGCACGCTCATGGTCTTGGTGGCAGCGCTGTTGGGGGTCAAAACGTAGATCAGATCGAAGATGCGCAGCGCATCGAGCACACGGAAGATGATCGCGACCATCAGCGCCGGTCGCACCAGCGGCAGGGTGATGCGGAAGAACTGCTTGACCGGATGCACGCCGTCGATCTCGGCAGCCTCGTAGATGTCCTTGGGGATCATCTGCAGGCCGGCCAGGATCAGCAGGGCCATGAACGGCGTCGTCTTCCAGATGTCCACGATCAGCACCGCCGTCATGGCCGTGTCCGCGCTCGCGGTCCAGGCGACTTTCTGGCTGAGCAGCCCCAGCCGCATGCCCAGATCGTTGAGAATGCCGAACTGGTCGTTCAGCATCCAGCTCCACATTTTCGCCGAAACGATGGTCGGGATGGCCCAGGGGATCAGGATGGCGGCGCGCACGATGCCGCGCCCCTTGAATTCGGCATTGAGCACCAGCGCCACGACCATGCCGAGCACGGTTTCCCACAGCACCGACCAGAACGCGAACCGCACCGTGTTCCACACCGCATTCCACCAATCCGCATCGACCAAAAGGCCGCGATAGATGGTGCGTCCGCTGCCCAGCGTGGTCCAGCGCAGGTAATTGTCAAAACCGATCCATTTTGCGCCGTAAAGGTCGATCAGCGAGGCGTCGGTGAAGGAAAAATAGATCGAGCGCAACAGGGGCCAGCCGGCAACGACACCCAGGGCGATCAGCATGGGCACGAGGAACCAGCGCGCAGCACGCACGCGCTGCTGCATCAGTTCCGACTTGATCCGCTTGCCCGGCAGACTGACCGGCGCCGCCAAGGTATCCGTCGCCATTATTACCGCTCCATTGTGATCTGATCATTGCGCAAGGCGGGCAGCGGGGAAGGCTCTGCCGCCCGCCTTGCAGTCACGCGTGGCTGAGGCTTACCAGCCGTCGCCCTTGAGATCGGTCAGGTCGGCTTCGAGCACTTCGAGGTTTTCCTCGGCAGTGCCCTGGCCCGACAGCGTGTCATGCACCGCGCTCCAGAACTTGGCCGAGACTTCGTTGTAGCTGGTCTTGGTGGGCGCGGACGGGCGCGGCACCGCGTTCTGGAAGATTTCCTTCCAGCTCGGGATGATCGGCTGGGCCGCGGCGATATCGGCATCGTCATAGAGCGATTCGATCGTGGGCAGGTTGGACTGGTTGATCGCCCGCTCCTTCTGCACTTCGCCCGAGCTCAGATAGAGCGCCAGCTTGATCGCTTCCTCGGGAGCCTGCGAATACTTGGAAACGGCATAGTTCCAGCCGCCCAGGGTCGCCGCGGAAGCCGCGCCCTCGCCTTCGCCGGCGGGCAGCGGCGCCACGTCGAACTTGCCCTTGATCGCCGAGTCGTCGCCATTGCCCAGGGCATAAGCATAAGGCCAGTTGCGCATGAACACGGAATTGCCGAGCTGCCAGACGCCGCGGCTTTCCTCTTCCTGATAGGCCAGGTTGCCCTCGGGCGCGATGGTGCCGATCCAGCTGGCCGCTTCGGTGATCGCCGCGACGGCCTGCGGATTGTTGATCGAGATGGTGCCATCTGCCTCAACGATCTGGCCGCCGCCATAGGACTTGACCCATTCCAAGGCGTCGCAGGTCAGCCCTTCATAGGCATTGCCCTGGAACACGAAGCCGTACATGTCCGGATTGGTGGCGCGTTCGCCCTCCATGATCTCGGTGGCGGTAGCCTTGAGCTCGGCCCAGGTCTTGGGCACTTCCTTGCTGTACTTTTCCAGCAGATCCTTGCGGTAGAACAGGGCCGGTGCGTCGGTGAAGGCCGGGATGGCGACGAGCTTGCCGTCTACCGTCTGCGACTCGATGATGGAAGGGAAATGATCGCCCACCACGTCCTTGGCGGCATCGGTCAGGTCAAGGAACTGATCCGCCAATTGCGGCGCCCAGATCACGTCGGTCTGGTACACGTCGATGTCGGCATTGCCGGCGGCAAGCCAGAGCTTGTACTGGCCGAACTGGTCGCTGGTGGACGAGGGCATCGGCACGATGGTGACGGTATTGCCCGTATCGGCCTCAAACTTGTCGAGCTGCGACTGCAAGAACGCCAGGCCATTGCCGGTATCGCCAGAGACGATCGATAACTCGGCCGCCTGCGCGACACCCGCCACCAGCGTGACGCTGGAGAGCAAGCCAACAAGCAAGGTATTGATTTTCATAGAAATCCTCCCGAATGAACCCAATAGGTTGGGAGAGCGCCAAACCCGCCATACGCACATGGGCGCCGGCTGATCCGCAATTCCTCCCCCAAAAGACGCTTCGAACCGGTGACTGATCCACTCAAGTTTCCAAAGCGCTTTGGACAGAAAACAACCAGAGCGCCGAATTTCTGTCAAGCGGCGGCAGCGCAGATTCTCGTGAGAATTTAACATGGAAGGATTTTATTGATATTTGTCAGCTATTTAGCAAAAGCGAACTGTTAATGACAGCGGAGTGCTCCAGCTTTGCTTTGAGGAACGTACCTCGCTTGCGCGGCCTGTATTTCCCGACTTGCGCAAAAATTTGAAATCGCTTTGAATGCCCGAAGGAGGAGATGCGCGACACTGCCGTTCAAGGCGGACGCGTGCCCCGAAAGCGCTTTCGACGGCCGTTTGCCCGGGCACTGCTTGACCCGGGGTGAGCGTCCGATCATCGCCGGGGCCAATTTTCGATGCGATTGAAAGATCTCGCACAACATCTGGGCCTGTCGCAAACCACGGTCAGCCGCGCGCTCAACGGCTATCCCGAGGTCAATGAGACGACGCGCCTGCGCGTGGCCGAAACCGCCGATCGGCTGGGTTATCGCCCCAATGCCAGCGCCCTGCGGCTGGCCACGGGACGCGCCGGCGCCATCGGCCTGGTGCTGCGCGGCGCCGACGAATTGGGCCCCCATATGAGCGAGTTCCTGGCTGGCGTCGGCGGGCGGCTGGTCAAGGACGAAATCGATATCCTGGTCACCACCGTGGACAGCCACCAGGACGAGATGGCCGCCTATCGCCGCGCTGCCGCCAGCCAGAAGGTCGATGCCATCATCCTGCATTCGCCAAAGTTCAACGATGAGCGCGCCGACCTTCTGACGGACCTGAAAATCCCCTTCGTGCTGCATGGACGCACCAATGTGGGCGGGCCGGTCGCCTGGCTCGACATCGACAATACCGGCGGCGTCGAGCGGGCCACCTCGCACCTGCTCGACCTGGGCCATCGCCGCATCGCCCTGCTCAACGGCATCAAGGGGCGCACCTTTTCCGAACATCGCGAGATCGGCTATCTGGCCGCACTATCGGCCCGCGGCGTGCCGTTCGACCGCGCCCTGATGGCCAATTCGATCTTTACCGACGAACTGGCGTTCCGCCTGGCCCAAGCCATGCTCGAGTTGCGCCCCCGGCCCACGGCCTTTCTGGCCGGCTCGATGATGACCGCGCTGGGCGTTTTCCGCGCCATCCGCCAAGCCGGGCTGACGCTGGGCCAGGACGTCTCGATGATCGCCCATGACGACGTTTTCCCCTATCTCAATGCCGACAACATGTATCCCACCATGTCCACGACCCGCTCCTCCATCCGTCAGGCGGGCGGACGCATCGCCGAACTGCTGCTCCAACTCCTCTCCGGCAAGCCCGCCGCCGACCTGCACGAACTCTGGCCCGTCGAACTGGTGCTGCGCCAAAGCTCGGGGCCGGCACGAGAGGGGTAGGTCGCCTAAGCCACGCGCTGCATGTGGTTGTCGAACATGAAATCGAACTGCTTGCGGGCTTCGCCGGAGCCGGCGATGCCGATCAGCTCGCCCTCGCCACTGCTGGCAACGAAGCCGGTGCGGTCAGGCGCCAGGCCACAGCCATTGCGCAGGGCCTGGATTACTACCGGGCGCTGGCCTTCGGCGTCGATCGCCACCAACAGATCGCCTTCGGGCGAGGACACCGCAATGGTGGCGCCATCGGCAGAGGCGGCAACCGAGCCGACATAGTTGCGCAGGTCCAAAAGCGTGTCACCCGGCAGCTCGACCAGGCGGATTTCGCCGTCGAGCGTCGCATAGCCCACCAGTTGCGGGTTTTCGTTGGGGCTGCCGCGGAACTGGCAGCCGAACCAGACGCGCCCGCGCGCATCGATCGCCATGTGGCGGATCGAGAGCTGGTGCAGCCCTGCTTCAAGCCGCAACTGGCCCACCAACCGCCCGTCGCGTCGGTCGATGAACGCCACCGATGGGTCCATGGTCTCGAGATTGAGCTCGGTCCGCCCGTAGTCGGGATGCGTTTCGATACCGCCATTGGCGACGACGAAGGTGACCCCGTCCGGCAGCAGCAGCATTTCATGCGGGCCGGTGCCATAGGTGGGAAATTCGCCGATCCGCCGGTAATCGCCGGTGGCGTCGTAAACCCCGATCACGCCCTGGGCGGCCTCGAAATCGCTTTCGGTGGCGTAGAGCAACTTGCCATCGGGCGAGAACACGCCATGGCCGTAAAAGTGCCGGCCCTCGGGGCTGGTCAGCGTGACGGGGGCGTGCTGGCCGGCGGGATCAAACACCACCGCAAAGGTGCCCGGCTGGCGCGCGAACACCACGCCCCGGCCCGCTTGCGGGCTGACGGTGATATCGTGGCCCCGGTCGGGCAATTGGATCGTGCTGATCACATCGCCGCGCTCACCCAGCAGCACGGCGCCATAGCCGCCCGCGCTGGTCTGGATCGAGGAGGCGAACACCAATTCGTTACGCTCCAGCGCGATGATCTGGTTCGGCAGGAGGCTTGCCGCAAAGCCGGCGCCGGCCGCTTTGAGGAATGCCCGTCGTTGCCACATGCTCAATCTCCGTCGAGCGAGGAAAATCCGACGCTGAGCCCCAGCGCCGTCGAGAGCTGCTCGCCGATCAGCGTGCCCAGCTGCTGGGTTGCGACGACGATATCGGCCAGGGCCTGTGCCTGCGCCGGATCGGCCACCGCCGCCTCGACCGGCGCGGTCACCTGCGCCAGCGCCGCATCAGCCACGTCGAACTGCGCTTCGATGGCCATGGGCAGCGCCGCCGCGTCACCGGAGACGCCGCCCGCGATGCCCGACAAGACGAACAGCGCCCGCAGCCCATCGATATTGGCGGCGAGCATCGGCACGGTCAGCCCGGAGCGCCAGAACAGTGCCAGCCGGGGCTTAGCCGCCGCGTCGCCCTTGGCGAGAAACGGGTTGAGCCGGGTGTCGCGCACCGCCTCGACGCCATGCGACAGGATGCCGACCAGTTCCTCCTGCGCCTCGACGGGCGTACGGTAGTCGACGAATTGGGCACTGGGCCGCATCAGGTGCAAGGCGATGCCGGTCTCGTCCGCCCACAAGGCGACCAACTCACCGGCGATGTCGCCAAGATTTTGCGCGACGGCCGCCCCGTAGCGGCAGCGGAAACTCCCGTCGGTTTCTTTCAGCGTTTCAAAGCCCGTGCCATAGAGCACGAATTCCAGCGCGGTCAGCCCCTGCACCGCCACGCTCTTGCCCTTGAGCGAAGCGGCGTCGGTCGCGCTCGCATCCGCACTGGCGAGGATGGCCTGCACCTGCTTGAGGGCAATGCCCTTGCGGTCGGGCCAGAACAAGATCCGCTCGGCGCGGTTCTCCTCCATGATCGGCCCGATGCGCACGGCTTCGATCCGCCCGAAGCTCTGCGCCGCCTGCGCGAATGCGGCATGGGCCGCGGCCAGCGTTTCGGCTGCTGGCTGCCTGCAGAGCCCGGCCATCGCCTGGTCCAGCGCGCCGGTGCGCATCTGGAAATCGTCCATGGCCGGTCGGATGAAATTGTTGACCGCGCCTCGCATGACCTCGCTGGGCGTTGTCACCATTTGCGCCATGGCCGGCCCGGACGCCAGCGCCAAGATCAAGGCCAGCACCAACCGCATCACAGCGACTCCAGAAAGGCAATGAGATCATCGCGGGTAGCCTGCGGCAAGGCGGCAAAAGTATCGCGCGCCCCCTGCGCCTCCCCGCCATGCCAGAGGACCGCCTCGGTCAGGTTGCGGGCCCGGCCATCATGCAGCAATTGGGTATGGCCGGAAACGGTTTGCGTCAGCCCGATACCCCAAAGCGGCGGCGTCCGCCACTCATGGCCATTCGCCTGCCCTTCGGGCCGATTGTCGGCCAACCCATCGCCCATGTCGTGCAGCAGGAAATCCGAATAGGGCCAGATCAACTGGAACTGGTGGATGGGCTCGGGCGCCTCGCGGCTGGTCACGAATTTGGGCACGTGGCAGGACGCGCAGCCGCTGTCGTAGAACGCCTGCTTGCCGCGCAGCACGGCAGGGTCGCCGACATCGCGGCGTTCGGGAACGCCCAGCGTCTGGGCGTAAAAGGTCACGAGGTCAAGCACCGGATCGGGCGCTTCGGAGGCGCCCAGCCGCGCCTGCGCGCCGGTCGGCAGCGCCAGGCACGCCGGTTGCAGCGTCGTGCAGTCGCCATGCGGCAGATCATCGAGTGGGGTCGAAATGCCGATGTCGCCGGCAAACGCCGCCGCCGACTGCGCCCGAATGGTGGGCATGCCCGCCTTCCAGCCGAACCGGCCCAGCATGACCGAGCGACTGGCGGGATCGACGGTCCAGTTGGGCTTGCCCGAAATGCCGTCGCCGTCCAGGTCCCGGGGATCGGCATGGGCCAGGATATCCTCGGCCGCGATCTGCTCGACCAGCCCCAGCCCGATCATCGGCGACGCCACGCGCGGCGACATCATGACATCCTTGGCCAGCGCCCCATAGGCAAGGTCCGCCACCGAGTAGTGCGGCGCCCGCAGCGTCACCACGCTGCCGTCGCCCAGCGTGACCGGGGCATCCGCGTAGTCGATGACCATGCGGCCCTCGGCCTTGAGGCCTGGCACGGCGAAATCCTGCAACTGCGTGCCATAGGTGGGATCGCCGACCTCGCCCGCGATCACCCCGTCCATGGCGAGGCGCTTGTCGTCCGCGCCGGGCGGCACCGACAGGCGCAAAAACATCGAGACGCCATCGCCACCAGCGGTCGGCGGATGGCCGCGGCCGTCCTTGAGATGGCAGCTCTGGCAACCGCGCGCGTTAAACAGCGGCCCCAACCCGTCCGACGCCTGGGTCGAGGATGGCGAGGAGACCCAGATCTTGCGGAACAGTGCATTGCCGAGCTTGAAGGTTTCTTCCTGCTCGAAGCTCAGATTGGCCATGAAATGGGAAAACGCGTCGGCAGTGACCGCTTTTTTTGTCGTGCCCTTGCCGGCTTGCAGATTTTCCGAAGCTTCGGGCTTGTAAAAATCGGCGGTCGGCGCGGTGACGCGGATGACCCGGGCCAGATCCTGCGGCGTCAGATCGGCGCGGACAGCCTTGTCCTGCGCAAAGGCCAGCCCGCCGGCCAGCGTCGCGATCAGGGCAAGGGTCAGGCGAAACTGCATGTCAAATCCAGGGCATCATTCCCGCAGGCGGGAAAGATATTCTTTCGGCTGTTTCCTGCAGGCGCGGCAACAGTGGGTTCCTGCCTGCGCGGGAATGACGCGGTATTAACGTGCCTGCAGGTTGATCGGGGCGGCAGCGACTGCCCAGCGCCAATTACTCGAACACCGCATCGGGGTTGGACAGGCTGTCGCTGCCTTCGATGGTCACGTCCGCCAGTTGCAGCAGTGCCACGGCACGCTCGATGCCCCGCGTCTGGGCGATCAGCGCATCGATCGCGGCCTGAACCACGCCATTGCCTTGCATATTGCCCTCGCCGATCTGCTGGTCATAGGCCTCGCCGGCGTCCGAGCGCGCCACCATCTCGGTCATGCGTGCGACGCTGGCGTCGAGCAGGCCGGAAATCTCGCCGTCGAGCGCCGCATCCCTGGCCGCGATCACGTCGGCTATGGATGGGCCTTCCACCACGCTGCCATCGATCCGCTCATACGTCCCCAGATACACATTGCGAATGCCGACCGCGTCATAGAGATGGGAATTGACCGTATTGTCGGAAAAGCAGTCATGCTCTTCTTCGGGATCGTGCAGCAAGAGGCCCAGCTTCATCCGCTCGCCCGCCACTTCGCCGAACGACAGCGAGCCCATGCCGGTCAGGATCGCCGAAATCCCGAGATCGGGCAACGCAGCGCGCGCAGCGCCGTCATCGGTCCACTCGCCGACCATCGCTTCGAGGTCGCTGATCAACAGGCTCGAGGCGGCCTTGAGATAGGCCGCGCGGCGATCCGCGTGCTCGGCGGTCGAATAATCGGTCGCCGGCCGTTTGCCTGCACCCGGGCCGGTGCCGTGCAAATCCTGGCCCCACAGCAGGAACTCGATCGCGTGGTAGCCGGTCGCCACATTGGATTCCACGCCCGCCGCTTCCTGCAGGCTATCGGCCAACAGCGCCGGCGTGATCTCGGTGGCGTCGATCTCTTTGCCATCCACGGTGATCTTGGGATTGGCGATGATATTGGCGACATAGAGCGCATTGCTGTCGCTTTCGGTGCCGTAGCTGGCATCGACATAATCGATCAGCCCCTCGTCCAGCGGCCAGGCATTCACCTTGCCCTCCCATTCGTCGACGATGGGATTGCCGAAGCGGAACGCCTCGGTCTGCTGGTAGGGCACGCGCGCCGCCTTCCAGGCATCGCGGGCAGCCGCAAGCGTCGCATCGCCGGGCGTGGCGATCAGCGCATCGATGGCGGTATCGAGCGCCTTGGCGGTGCTCAGGGAGTCCTCATATCCCGCCAAGGCGATATCGGCATAATTGGCAAGCACGTCGGCATCGCTCGGCGCCTGCGCCAAGGCCGCGACCGGGGCGACCGACACGGTTAGCGCCAGAACAAAACGACGCAGCGCAGGACGAGCGGTCAGCAACATGGAAAGTCTCCGAGGCATAAATTTTTGCACGCTTCCGCCGGTGTGGAGGCGATGTCGTAAACTGGACTATCAAGATCAAGTTAGGAAATCAACCGCCCTGCCAGTAGTTTAGAAGCAGTCTAAATTGGCGCTGCTCGTCTGGGTCCGGCGACGCTGCAACGTTGTAACCCTCGTTTTTGCCCATCTGGACGAAAGCCTTGCAGACGGCACTGTCACAATTGTTACTGGGGGAATGCCGATACACCATAATGATACGCGACCGGGCCGACCGGTGCGGGCCCTATCGCCCGCTGGACCGGCCTTTGCGGGTAGGCGCAGGCCGTCATTCAACTGTCACCAAGCCTGATTACTCAACCGGAAATTAGCCATTGCCCAGCCTCGGGCAGGGGCGCGTGGCCAGCGCCACGGGGGCATCTCAAACGCTGGGCTTTCGACACGACTAAGGCGCTTCGAGCCTGCCTGGACCATCCAGCGCAGACCAGGCTTGGGCAAACAACAAAGTCAGGGAGACTGAACATGATCATGAAGAAGGCACTTGCCGCATCGGTATCGATGCTGGCCATTGTTTCGGTGAGCGCGCCTGCGTTCGCCCAGGCCGATCTCACCGCGCTCTACGAAGCCGCCAAGGGCGAAGGCCAGCTCACCACCATCGCCCTGCCCCACAACTGGTGCGGCTATGGCGCCGTCATCGAAGGCTTCAAGGCCAAGTATCCCGGCATCACCGTCAACGAGCTCAACCCCAATGCCGGCTCGGGCGACGAAATCGAAGCCATCAAGGCCAACAAGGGCAATACCGGCCCGCAAGCCCCCGACGTGATCGACGTCGGTCTCTCCTTTGGTCCCTCGGCCAAGGCCGAAGAGCTGCTGATGCCCTACAAGGTTTCGACCTGGGACTCGATCCCCGCAGATGCCAAGGATGCTGAAGGCTACTGGTACGGCGACTATTACGGCGTGCTCGCCATCGGTGTGAACACCGATATCGTGACCGAACTGCCCACCAGCTTTGCCGATCTCAAGGACCCCAAGTTTGCCAACGCCGTCGCCATCCCCGGCGATCCGCGTACCGGCAACTCGACCATGATGACCGTTTACGCAGCGGGTCTCGCCAACGGCGCTGCCGGCGGCGCCGATGCGCTTAACGCGGGCATCGCCTTCTTCAAGGACCTCAAGGGCAGCGGCAATCTCGTACCGGTCAACGGCTCGGCCCAGAACCTGGCCCAGGGCACGACGCCCCTTTATTTCGACTGGGACTACAACCTGCTTGCCATGCGCGACCAGCTGGCCGGCAACCCACCTGTCGAAGTTATCGTCCCCAGCGACTCGGTCGTGGCCGGCGTCTACGTTCAGGCCATTTCCGCCTTCGCGCCTCATCCGAACGCTGCCAAGCTGTGGATGGAATATCTCTACAGCGACGAAGGTCAGCTCGGCTGGCTCAAGGGCTATTGCCACCCCATCCGCTTCAACGACATGGCGACCCGCGGCGTGGTTCCGCAGGATCTGCTTGACGCGCTGCCGCCGGCCGAGAACTATGCCAAGGCCGTATTCCCGAGCCTTGACGAGCAGGGCTCTGCCAAGGAAGCCGTGGCCGCCAACTGGGCAACCGAGATGGAAGTGCAATAAGCGCCTCGACCGGCTGCTTGCAGTCGCTCGCAACCGACTTTGGGCTGCCGGGACCTGGTTTCCGGCAGCCCGACGGATCTGATCATTTCCTCAATCTGGCGGGCCGACCATGACCGTGATCGCCGAAAATGCCGAACCCTTGGCGCGCCGCGCATCCAAGCCGGTCCCCAATCAGACCGCTGTTGCCAGGATCGACTGGAACTGGCTTGGTGCGGTGCCCTATTTCGCCTTCACCGCGCTGTTCATGATCCTGCCGATCTTCTACATCTTCATCGGCGCGTTCCAGACGCCCGAAGGCAGCTTTACCCTCCAGAATATCCTCGATCTGGCATCGCCCACCCTTGCCAACTCATACTGGCTGTCCATCCGCCTCAGCCTGGCCTCGGCCGCGATCGGCACCGTCTTCGGACTGGCCCTGGCCTATGCGGTGATCCTGGGCGGCATGCCCACCTGGATGCGGCACGCGTTCACCACGTTTTCGGGCGTAGCCGCCAATTTTGCCGGTGTGCCGCTGGCCTTCGCCTTCATCGCCACCCTGGGCCGGCTCGGGCTCGTGACCATCATCCTGCGCGATGTGTTCGGCATCAACATCTACTCGGGCGGCTTCACGCTGTTTTCCTTCTGGGGCCTGGCGCTGACCTATCTTTACTTCCAGCTGCCGCTGATGCTGCTGGTCATCACGCCGGCGCTCGAAGGCCTCAAGACCGAATGGCGCGAGGCTGCTGAAATCCTGGGCGCCAGCCGCATGCAATACTGGCGCATGGTGGGCGTGCCGATCCTGGCGCCCTCCGTGCTCGGCTGCTTCCTGCTGCTGTTCGCCAATGCCTTCGGCACGCTGGCCACCGTCATCGCCCTTACCGGCTCCAACTTCTCGGTCGTGCCGATCGTGCTGTTCCAGCAGATCCGCGGCAATGTGCTCTACAATCCCAACCTGGGCTATGCCCTCGCCTTCGGCATGGTCGTCATCATGGCGGTATCGAACATTTTGTACCTGATGCTGCGGGCGCGCGCCGAGCGGTGGCAGAAATGAAGCGGCAGTTCCCCTACGTCTCGACACTCATCGTCATCGCCAGCGCCGCGTATTTCCTCGTCCCGCTCTATGCCGCATTCCAGTTCTCCCTGCAGATGCGCCGGGGCGAAACGTCCTTGGATGCCTATGCGTCGGTGTTTTCGAGCCCGGTCTTTCTCAACACACTGACCTTTTCGGCCATCACCTCGTTTGCCGCCGTCATCATCGGCTCGGTTCTCGTGGTGCCGACCGCCTACTGGGTTCGCCTCAAGCTGCCCAAGCTCCGCCCCATCGTCGAATTTGTTTCGCTGATGCCGCTCATCATCCCGCCCGTCGTGCTGGTCTTCGGGCATTTGCGCCTGTTCGGCACCAATTCCATCCTGCCGCTGACCGGCAGCGATCTGGGCACCAATATCCTGCTGGTGCTGGGCTATGTGGTGCTGTCACTGCCCTACATGTTCCGCGCCGTCGACAACGGCATGGCCACAGTCGATATCGCCACCCTCACCGAAGCGGCCGAAAGCCTCGGCGCCTCGCGCCTGCGCATCGTCACCCAGGTGATCTTCCCCAATGTGCGCTCCGCCATCGTCTCGGGCGCCTTCCTGACCTTTTCGATCTGTCTGGGCGAGTTCGTGCTGGCCAGCCTGCTCAACCGCCCGGCCTTTGGTCCCTACATGGTGCAGCTTGGCCAGGATCGCGCCTACGAGCCTGCGGCCCTCGCCATCCTCAGCTTCGGCCTCACCTGGCTGTTGATGGCCTTCATGCAATTTTTCGCGACGCGTCGTCCGGGACAGCGCATCCTTCCCCGTTTCCGACCTGCCCGCTAGGAACCTCCCATGAGCTTTCTCAACGTTCGTTCGGTCAACAAGAATTTTGGCAGCAATGCCGTGGTCAAGGGTTTCAACCTGGCGGTGGAACGCGGCGAGTTCATCTCGTTCCTGGGGCCGTCGGGCTGCGGCAAGACCACGGTCCTGCGCATGATCGCCGGCTTCGAGACACCCTCGTCGGGCACGATCACCATCGATGGAGCCGACGTCACCAATCTGCCGCCCAACAAGCGCAAGATCGGCATGGTGTTCCAGGCCTATGCGCTGTTTCCCAACCTCGATGTGTTTGGCAATGTGGCCTTCGGGCTCAAGGTGGCCGGCGTGCCCAAGCCCGAAATCGAAAGCCGCGTCGCCGAAATGCTCAAGCTCATCGGCCTGCCGCATCTGGCCGACCGCTATCCCTACCAGCTCTCGGGCGGCCAGCAGCAGCGCGTCGCTCTGGCCCGCGCCCTCGCCCCCAAGCCGCAGGTCCTGCTGCTCGATGAGCCGCTCTCGGCGCTGGACGCCAAGATCCGCGTCTCCCTGCGCGAAGAAATCCGCGCCATTCAGCTCGACCTCGGCATTACCACCGTCTTCGTCACCCACGACCAGGAAGAGGCCCTCTCCATTTCCGACCGCGTCGTGGTGATGAATGCCGGCAATATCGACCAGCTCGGCCGCCCGCACGACATCTACAACAAACCCGCCACCCGTTTCGTCGCCTCCTTCGTCGGCCAGTTGAACAATATCGAGGGCACCGTCGTCGATCCGACCACCAAAACCGTGTCGATCGACGGCCAGCCCATCATCGTGCCCAACCTGCCCGCCAATACGGCAGTCGGCTCCAGCAGCATGCTGACGCTGCGGCCCGAGGTACTCTCGGTGGGGCCGCGCGACGGCAACGACATCACCCTCGCCGGCACCATATCCGATGTGACCTTCCTGGGCTCGGTGATCCGGCTGCGCGTCAGCCTGGGCAAGAATGTCGTCAGCCTCGACACCTTCAACGACCAGCGCACCGCCCCGCCCACCCGCGGCGAGCCGGTGACCATAAGCCTTGCGGGCAAGGATTTGCTGGCGCTCCAGCATTAGCCGCTTGCGAGGTAGGCAATGAGGGCGTTACCACCGTCTCCGTACCCAGGAGCAAAGCGCCGTGGAAACTCCTTTCGTCACCACTGACTGGCTGTCCCGGCACCTGAGCGATGCCAATCTGGTTATCCTCGACGGCTCCTGGCACATGCCGGCGGCCAACCGCGATGCACAGGCCGAATACCTTGCCGGCCATATTCCGGGCGCGGTGTTTTTCGATATCGACGCCATTGCCGATACCAGCACCGACCTGCCCCATATGCTGCCTGCCCCAAACGACTTTGCCCGCATGGCCGGCGCTCTGGGTCTGGCGGAGGACATGACCATCGTCATCTACGATGAGGCCGGCCTGTTCTCGGCGCCGCGCGTCCGCTGGACGCTGCGGACCATGGGGGCGAAAGACGTTCGCCTGCTCGAAGGCGGCGGGCCGCAATGGCGGGCGGAACGCCGCGCCATCCAGAGCGGCCCGGTGACCCGCGCACCGCGCACCTTCCGCGCCAGCTTCAACCCGGCCAATGTCGCCAACTTCCACACAGTGCAGGCCCGTAGCCGCGATCATGCAGCCCAGATCGCCGACGCGCGTGCAGCGCCACGGTTCAGGGGCGAAGTGCCCGAACCTCGCGCTGGCCTGCGCGGCGGTCATATTCCCGGCAGTGTCAATGTGCCGGTCGGCGCGCTGACCGTGGATGGCAAGATGCGGCCGGTGGGGGAGCTCAAGGCGCTGTTTGCCGAGCAGGACCTCGATCTCGACAAGCCCATCATTACCAGCTGCGGCTCGGGCATAACCGCGTCGAGCCTGGCGCTGGCACTGGAGCTGGCAGGCGCCAGGCAGGTTGCGGTCTATGACGGGTCATGGGCGGAGTGGGGCGGGCGCAGGGATGCGGAGGTCGAGGTTTGACGGCAGCGGCGTAACGCATGATGACTGATGGGTCCTCACTTTTGCCCCTCGCTCTTCTCCCAAGGCTATCGTAAATGGCTTTAACCTGATCTGGCCAGCGCCCAGGACGGCTCCTCCCCCTTCCAGGGGGAGGTTGGGTGGGGGTACGAGCGCCCCAAATATTAGGGCCAGCAGACCCCACCTTGATCCTACCCCTGCAAGGGGGAGGCGTTGACTGGGGCATTTTGGCAAGAGTCTTGGCTATATTCGGTAGCCCTACCTCTCCCCTGAGAGGGAGTGGAGGACGACCTGCGCAATGCGCCACGGCATCTATCAACCCGCACGCCGCCACCCTGAAACCAAACCGCCGCGATTTTGCGATCGCGGCGGCAAATCAATCCCGATCGAAACCGGTCAGGCCTTGTTCTTGTTATAAAGATCGAACACCACAGCGCCGAGCAGGACGACGCCCTTGATCATCTGCTGCAGGTCGATGTTGATGCCCAGGATCGACATGCCGTTGTTCATCACCCCGAGGATGAACGCGCCGATCACCGCGCCTGCCACCTGGCCGACACCGCCCAGCGCCGAAGCGCCGCCGATGAACACGGCCGCGATCACGTCGAGCTCGAAACCCTGGCCGGCTTTGGGAGTGGCGGTGTTGAGCCGCGCTGCGAAAATGAGCCCGGCCAATGCGGCCAGTGCGCCCATGATGACGAAGACATAAAAGGTCAACCGCTCGGTCTTGATGCCCGATAATTGCGCCGCCTTGGGATTGCCGCCCAGCGCATAGATGCGCCGGCCGATGGTCATGCGCTTGGTCATGAACACGAACAGGGCAATCAGGATCGACATCACGATCAAGACGTTCGGCATGCCTCGGTACGAGGCGACGAGAAAGGTAATGTAGAGGATCAGGCCGGCAATGATCGCGGTCTTGACCACGAACAGGGGGAAAGGCTCGGTATCATAACCATTGTTGCGGCGGCGGGCACGGGTGCGCAGATTGGAAAATACCATGCCCAGAATGATCAGAACGCCGATGACCATGGTGGTGGAATGCAGCACCAGGCTGGTTCCGGCAACGGCCTTGCCGGCCGCATCCAGCGTCGGCTGAATCAGCGTGATCGGGCCGATGACATCGGGAATGAAGCCGGCGCTGAGCAGCTGGAACTCGGTGGGGAACGGACCGACGGACTTGCCGCCGAGCACCGCCAGCGACAGGCCCTTGAATACCAGCATGCCCGCCAAGGTCACGATGAACGAGGGCACTCGCATATAGGCGATGAAATAGCCTTGCGAAGCGCCGATAATGGCGCCCAGCACCAGGCAGAGCAGGCCCGCCGGAATGGCCGGCACATGATATTGCACCATCAATATGGCGGCGATGGCGCCGATGAACCCCGACACCGAGCCGACCGACAGATCGATATGCCCGGCCACGATGACCAGCAGCATGCCCAGCGCCATGATGATGATGTAGGAATTCTGCAGCACCAGATTGGTCAAATTGACCGGCTTGAACATCACGCCATTGGTGAAAATCTGGAAGAACAGCATAATCGCCAGCAAGGCGACAACGAGGCCATAATCGCGCAGATTGGCCTGCAGGATCGAGCGGCGTGTCGGGCGAGCCACCAACTGGCTCGGCACCTCTGTGGGAAGGGGTGCGGTTTCGGTGGTCATGCGGTTCTTCCTTCTGCCCGGACAATGGCGCGCATGATCTTTTCCTGGCTGGCCTCGCTCCCCGCGAGTTCGCCTACGATGCGGCCTTCGTTCATAACGTAGATGCGATCACAAATCCCCAACAGCTCGGGCATCTCCGAGGAAATGACCAGAATGCCCTTCCCCTCGCCCGCCAGTCTGTTGATGATCGTGTAGATTTCATATTTGGCACCGACGTCGATGCCGCGCGTCGGCTCATCCAGGATCAACAGGTCCGGATTGGAGAACAGCCACTTGGACAGCACGACCTTTTGCTGGTTGCCGCCCGACAGGTTGCCGGTGAGCTGGAACACGCTCGATGAGCGGATATTGGTGGCCTTGCGATAATCGTTGGCCACCTTCATCTCGGCCATGTCGTCGAGTACGCCGCCGCGCGATACGCCCGGCAGATTGGCGATGGTGACGTTGTTCTTGATATGGTCGATCAGGTTCAGCCCGTAGGTTTTGCGATCCTCGGTGGCATAAGCCAGACCCGCGTCTACCGCCCGGCGCACGGTGGAGGTATCCACCGGCTTGCCGTTCATCAGCACCTGGCCGGTAATCTTTTGCCCATAGGTGCGACCGAACACGCTCATGGCAAATTCGGTGCGGCCCGAGCCCATCAGCCCGGCAATACCCACCACCTCGCCCTTGTTGACGTGGATACTGACGCCTTTGACCACCTGCCGGTCGGCATGCAGCGTGTGATAGACCGACCAGTCCTTGACCTCGAACATGGTCTCCCCGATCTGGGGCGTCCGGTCCGGATAGCGGTCATCGAGCGAGCGGCCCACCATCGAGGTGATGATGCGGTCCTCGCTGATATCGGCCTTGTTCATGGTCTCGATGGTCTTGCCATCGCGGATCACGGTGACCCGATCGGCGACGCGCTTGATCTCGTTGAGCTTGTGCGAAATCAGGATCGAGGTGATGCCCTGCGTCTTGAAGTCGATGAGCAGGTCGAGCAGCGCCGTGCTGTCCTTTTCTGACAGGGACGCGGTCGGCTCGTCCAGGATCAACAGCTTGACTTCCTTGCTCAAGGCCTTGGCGATCTCCACCAATTGCTGCTTGCCCACCCCGATATGGGTGATCAGCGTATCGGGATCTTCCTTCAGCCCGACCATGGTCAATAGCTTGCGGGCGCCATTGCGGGCCTCGTCCCAGTCGATGACGCCGTTCTTGGCGGTTTCATTGCCCAGGAAAATGTTTTCCGCGATCGACAGCAGCGGCACCAGCGCCAGTTCCTGGTGGATGATGACGATGCCCTGGTGCTCGCTGTCCCGGATCGTCTTGAATTGCATTTCCTGGCCGCGATAGATGATCTGGCCATCATAGCTGCCGGCGGGATAAACCCCGCTCAAGACCTTCATCAAGGTCGATTTGCCGGCGCCGTTCTCACCCACGATGGCGTGGATTTCACCCTCGCGTACGTCCAGATTCACATCCGACAGCGCCTTGACGCCCGGGAAAGTCTTGGTGATGCCGCGCATCTCCAGAATTGTCGTATCCATCGCTTCGCCTTCGATTTCACGCAAGCGCGGCGCTTAGCGCTATTTTTGATCCCATACAAGTGCGGCACGCCGACGTGACGGGAAAGGGCCCCGCGTTACCGCGAGGCCCCCGATATAAAAGCCCGAATTACTGGAGCTCTTCGGCCTTGATGTAGCCTGAGTCGACGACGAGTTCCTTGTAGTTGGACGCATCGACGGCATAGGGGGTCAAAAGAACCGAGGGAACAACCTTGACGCCATTGTTGTAGGTGGTGGTGTCGAGGCCTTCCGGCGTGCCGCCGGTCAGCAGCGTGTCGACCAGGTCCGCGGTCTTGGCAGCCAGTTCACGGGTGTCCTTGTAGACCGTCGAGTACTGCTCGCCCGCAATGATCGCCTTGACGGACGGCACTTCCGCATCCTGGCCCGAAATGATCGGCCATGGCTGATCGGCGGCGCCATAGCCCACGCCGCGCAGCGACGAGATGATGCCACGGCTCAACCCGTCATAAGGCGACAGCACGGCATCGACGCGCGAGCCGTCCGAATAGTTGGCCGAAAGGATATTGTCCATGCGTTGCTGGGCAGCGGCACCGTCCCAACGCAAAGTACCGACAGTTTTCATGCCCATCTGGCCGGACTTGACGACCAGGTCACCCTTGTCGATCAGCGGCTGCAAAACCGACATCGCGCCATCATAGAAGAAGAAGGCGTTGTTATCGTCGGGCGAACCGCCGAACAGCTCGATATTGAACGGGCCGGGCTTGCCGGGATAGCCCAGGCCGGTCAGCAGCGAATTGGCCTGGAGCACGCCCACCTGGAAGTTGTCGAAGGTAGTGTAGAGATCGACATTGGCGCTGTCGCGGATCAGGCGGTCATAGGCGACGACCTTGATACCCGCATCGGCGGCCTGCTGCAGCACGGCGCTGAGCGTAGTGCCATCGACGGCGGCAATGACCAGCGCCTTGACGCCCTTGGTGACCATGTTCTCGACCTGCGAGAGCTGGTTGGGGATATCGTCTTCCGCATATTGCAGGTCGACGGTATAGCCTTTGGCGGTCAGCGCGGCGACCAGTGCGTCACCGTCCGAAATCCAGCGCAGCGAGGACTTGGTCGGCATGGAAATGCCGATCGCGCCCTTGTCCTGGGCGAAAACCGCGGTCGAAGCGGTCAGCGCCATGGCGCCAACGGCGATCACGGTAGCAAGCGTTTTTAGAACCTTCATCTCGACTCCCTTTGTGTCTTTCGAGTTCAGAAGCTTGAATGGATATCCTGGAAGGATGACAGAAGAAGAAACCTGGCCGCGGACGATCCGCCTGCCCCGTCGCCAACCCCATGCCCGCAAAACCGCGTCGCATCAGCCTGCACCAACCTGCCAGGGCCAGCCATCCCGATGTCCTGCATGAAGTCCTCCTGCACGGCGGCAGAAGCCGCCGGAGCCCTCCCAAGCCCACGGGTGCAGCCTTAGAATAATCAGATACCCTTGTAAAGTGCGATTGGTGGCCCGGCGGCACTTTCCAGCGCTACCGAACGTTAAGCATAGTGCCTGCGTTTTGGCCGATTGCGCCCGCAGGGCAGTCTGGATATGGTGCCGGCTCGCGATACCGGATCATCCTTCGCACGGCCACAAAAGAGGCGTAAGGTAAACCAAAGGTATCTGATATCTCGGAGGAGATGTGACTCAGCATGGTGCGGACGACCGGCTCGATACCCCCAGCGCCGCCAGCACGGTCGCCGGGGACCTGGCACGCCTGATCCTGGGCGAGCTTGCGCCGGGCACCAGCCTGCCCAGCGAAGCCGACCTGGCCACCCGCTACGATGTCAGCCGGCTGACCATCCGCGAGGCGGTCAAGATGCTGGAGGGGCGCGGCTTGCTCGAAATCGCCCGCGGCCGCAAGGCGGTCGTGCGCGCCCCCGACGGCTCTGCCTTCGCCGATTTTTTGACCTCGGTCATTCGCTACGATGCCAAGGGACTGTTCGATCTGGTGGAGGTCCGGCTGTCGCTTGAAGTGCAGTCGGCAACCCTGGCCGCGCGGCACTCGACCCGGGCCGGCGTCGCGGCGGTCGAAGCGGCCTTGCAGGGCATGCGCGAGGCGGCCGACGGCGCCATGAACCTGCCCAGCGAAGAGGCCGAACTGCGCTTTCACAGCTGCGACGTCGGTTTTCACGAAGCCATTGCCCTGGCCAGCGGCAACCGGGTGCTGGGCTATCTGTTCGAAGCCATGTCGCTGCCGCTGCGCGAAGGCTTCTACATCAGCCGCCGCGGCCATGAGCAGCGCGGCCATACGGTCCAGGACACGCTACAAGCCCATCAGCGCATCCTCGATTGCATCAAGGCCGGCAATGGGCGCGCGGCCGCCGAAGCCATGCGCTTGCATCTCAAGGATACCGAGCGCGACATTCGCGCCGCCCTGACCAGCCGCCCTGCCCGCGCCGAATAGCCTTGCGATAGCCCCTTGCGGCATGGCCCGGCATAACCGAATAATCCGCCGATAGTGCGGGACCAAGTCATGGCGCCAAGACAAGACAGTTCCAGCCACCGGCTGGATGACGCGGCCCGGGCGGGCTGGCTCTACTATGTGGCCGGCAATACGCAGGAGGAAATTGCGTCCAAGCTGGGCATTTCCCGGCAATCGGCGCAGCGCCTGGTATCGCTTTCGGTCAGCGAGGGCCTGATCAAGGTGCGGCTCGATCACCCGATCGGCCGCTGCATGGACCTGGCCGGCCGGCTGCGGTCGCGCTTCGCGCTCGACCTGGTGGAAGTGGTGCCCTCCGATCCGGCGAGCGACTCGACCATCATCGGCCTTGCCGAAGCCACCGCCGCCGAAATCGAACGCTGGCTGCGCCGCTCCGACCCTATCGTCATGGCCATCGGGACCGGCCGCACGCTCAAGGCCGCCATCGAACAGCTGACGCCGATGGAGTGCCCGCAGCACAAGGTCGTCTCGCTGACCGGCAACATCGCGCCCGACGGCTCGGCGGCGTTCTACAACGTCATTTTCAACGTCGCCGACATGGTCAAGGCGCGCAGCTTTCCCATGCCCCTGCCCGTCATCGCCTCTTCGGCGCGCGAGCGCGAACTGCTGCATGCCCAGCCCATGATTCGCGAGACCCTGGCCCTGGCGGCGCAGGCCAACGTCACCTTTCTCGGCATCGGGGATATCGGTCCTGAGGCGCCGCTGTTCGTGGATGGGTTCATTACCAAGACGGAATTGCATGCCCTGCAGCAGGCCGGCGCCGTCGGGGAAATCTGCGGCTGGTGCTTCGATGCGGATGGCAAGCTGGTCGAGGGACTGACCAATAACCGCGTCGCCAGCGCGCCCATGCCCTCGCGCGAGCGCTCCCTGGTTGTGGCAATTGCCATGGGCCGCAAGAAATTGCCCGGCATCCGCGCCACGCTCAACCGCCGGCTGGTCAATGGCCTGATCACCGACGAGCGCACCGCCGAAAGTTTGTTAACTTAGTTTAACCCGTTGCAATAACTGAAATAATCACGTTCCGAAAACGTTTTCGGCCTACCGTACATCAAGCACCGAGCGCATGGCACGCTTGACTCCTGCGCATAAGTAGTGAGTATTTGCCCATCGCCGGGACAAATGCTCGTCTCGGTCACTGGGAGGATATCCATGAAACTGACACCCTTTATTGTGGGCGCGCTGACCCTTGCGCTGGCCTCGTCGGCTTCGGCCGAAACACTGACCATCGCCACGGTCAACAATGGCGATATGATCCGCATGCAGGCCCTGTCGCCCGCGTTCACCACCGAAACCGGGATCGATCTGAACTGGGTTGTGCTCGAAGAAAACACCTTGCGGCAGAACGTCACCACCGACATCGCCACCAATGGCGGCCAGTATGACGTGATGACCATCGGCACCTACGAAGCCCCGATCTGGGCCAAGCAGGGCTGGCTGGTGCCGCTCGACGCGCTGAGCGCCGACGCCACCTATGATGTCGACGACATCCTGCCCGCCATTCGCGGCGGCCTGTCGGTTGATGGCAAGCTCTACGCCGCCCCGTTCTATGGTGAATCTTCCATGGTCATGTACCGTAAGGATCTGATGGAAAAGGCCGGGCTGACCATGCCCGACGCGCCGACCTGGGAATTCATCGGCCAGGCCGCCCGCGCCATGACCGACCGCGCCAACGACATCAACGGCATCTGCCTGCGCGGCAAGGCCGGCTGGGGCGAGAACATGGCCTTCCTGACCGCCATGTCCAATTCCTTCGGTGCCAGCTGGTTCGATGAGAACTGGAAGCCGCAATTCGACAGCCCCGAATGGAAGTCGACCCTGGACACCTATCTGTCGCTGATGACCGATGCCGGCCCGGCCGGTGCGTCGTCCAACGGCTTCAACGAAAACCTGACGCTGTTCCAGCAGGGCAAGTGCGGCATGTGGATCGACGCCACAGTTGCGGCGTCCTTCGTCACCGGCAAGGACTCCACCGTCGCCGACCAGGTCGGTTTCGCCCTGGCGCCCGACAATGGCCTGGGCAAGCGCGGCAACTGGCTCTGGGCCTGGTCGCTGGCCGTTCCCACCAGTTCCCAGCATGCCGAAGCCGCCGAAAAGTTCATCAACTGGGCAACCAACAAGGCCTATCTGGCAACCGTTGCCGAAAAGGAAGGCTGGGCCGCCGTGCCGCCGGGCACCCGCACCTCGCTCTATGAAAATGCGGACTACCAGGCTGCTGCGCCCTTCGCCAAGATGACGCTGGACTCGATCAATTCGGCCGATCCGACCAAGCCGTCGGTCAAGCCGGTGCCTTATGTCGGCATCCAGTTCGTCGCCATTCCCGAGTTCGCGGGCATCGGCACCAATGTCGGCCAACTGTTCTCGGCAGCGCTTGCCGGCCAGATGTCCGCCGACGATGCCCTGGCCCAGGCCCAGGACGCCACGACGCGCGACATGACCCGCGCCGGCTATATCAAGTAGGTAAACTCTCCAAGCAACTGACGGTCGGAGAACCTGACCGTCATCGTCCCCCTCACCCTAACCCTCTCCCCAGAGGGGCGAGGGGATAGCTTCAGCGTCGGTGGCAACATGCTGCCCAAAACGCGATATATCCCCTCGCCCCTCTGGGGAGAGGGTTAGGGTGAGGGGTTCTGGCCCCGCAACAGTAGCCTGGAGACAAGCAGTAATGGCCACTGCCCAAACGCGCACCCTTGCCCGCACGATGATGTTGCCGTCCGTCGTGCTGTTGTTCATCTGGATGATCGTGCCGCTGGTGATGACGTTGTGGTTCTCGTTCCAGAACTACTCCTTGATCAACCCGATGATGACCGGCTTTGCCGGCTGGGCCAACTACATCTACGTCATCGGCGATCCCAGCTTTACCCAGTCGCTGGTCAATACCTTGATCCTGGTGCTGGGCGTGCTGGTGATCACCGTGGTCGGCGGCACCTTCATTGCGCTGCTGCTCGACCAGCCGGTCTGGGGCCAGGGCGTCCTGCGCATCCTGGTGATCTCGCCCTTCTTCGTCATGCCCCCGGTTGCGGCGCTGATCTGGAAGAACGGCTTCATGCATGCCGACTACGGCCTGCTGGCCCACCTCTGGCGCGTCTTCGGGCTGCGACCGATCGACTGGTTCGCCCAATATCCGCTCTTGTCGGTCATCATCATCGTCGCCTGGCAATGGCTGCCTTTCGCCACGCTGATCCTGTTGACCGCCCTGCAATCGCTGTCCGAGGAACAGCGCGAAGCCGCCGAGATGGATGGCGCCAATGCCCTGAACCGGTTCTGGTACATCATCATGCCGCATATGGCGCGGGCGGTGACCATCGTCATCCTGATCCAGACCATTTTCCTTCTGGGCATCTTCGCCGAGATCCGCGTCACCACCGGGGGCGGGCCGGGCTATGCCTCCACCAACATCGCCTTCCTGGTGTTCCGAACGGGTATCCTCTCCAACGACATCGGCGCCGGCTCTGCCGGCGGCATGGTCGCCGTCGTCATTGCCAACATCGTGGCGTTTTTCCTGATGCGGGCTGTCGGCAAGAACCTGGATGCGTGAGATGAGCCAAGACCCATCGGCATCGCTCATGTTCACTGCTCCCCCCGAGGGGGATGGTGAGACATCCCCAACCCTTGGCGCAAGGAGCTAGCCATGGCACGTAATGTTTCCACGCCGGCCAAGGTCGGCTTCACCATCGGCGCCTGGCTCGTCGCCCTGCTGCTGTTCTCGCCCATCCTGTGGGTGATCCTGACCGCCTTCAAGACCGAGGCCGAGGCAATCGCCAATCCGCCCACCTTCGTGCCGCAGACCTTCACGCTGGAGAACTTCGGCGCCGTGCAGGACCGCTCGGACTATATCAAGCACGTCACCAATTCGATCGTGGTCTCGCTGGGCTCGACCCTTCTGGGCCTGCTGATCGGCATTCCCGCCGCCTGGTCCATGGCCTTTGCGCCCACCAAAAAGACCAAGGACATCCTGATGTGGATGCTCTCCACCAAGATGATGCCGGCTGTGGGCGTCCTGATCCCGATCTACCTGATCTTTCGCGACCTGCGCCTGCTCGATACCGTGCATGGCCTGACCATCATCATGACGCTGATCAACCTGCCGATCATCATCTGGATGCTGTATACCTATTTCAAGGAAATCCCCGTCGATATCCTGGAGGCCGCGCGCATGGATGGGGCCGAACTGTGGAACGAGATCGTCCACGTGCTGGTGCCCATGGCCGTGCCCGGCATTGCCTCGACGCTGCTGCTCAACGTCATCCTGGCCTGGAACGAAGCCTTCTGGACCATAACGCTGACCTCGGGCCGCGCCGGCACGCTGACCGCCTTCATCTCCTCGTTCTCGAGCCCGCAGGGCCTGTTCCTGGCCAAGCTCTCGGCCGCCTCGCTCCTGGCCATCGCACCCATCCTGCTGCTCGGCTGGTTCAGCCAGAAGCAACTGGTTCGGGGTTTGACCTTTGGAGCGGTGAAATGAGCATGCGCCGGATCAAACTTATCCCCACTGGCGCCAAGCCGAGTAGTCTTGGCCTCATCACCCCGCTGGGCGGCCTGCAGGCAAACAGTAGTGGAGTGAGCCGGGTGCGGCTTTTGCCTGCTGCACAGGTTCGAGCGCCGGCCGCTGCGTGGCGAGCGACCACGCGGCGCGTTTCTCCGGCGCTGCTCCAAAAACCGGCGCCCCGAGGCGGTTTTCGTCTCACTAAAAAACCTATCAGAGGCGAACGCCGCCTCGGGGTCCGCTCATTGTTTTTGCCCGGAGGCGCCTGCGCCATCCGGCGTCTTGGCACGTCCACTCCTGCAAACCTGTCGTCTGCAAAGGACTACTGAAATGGGTTCCATCTCCCTCTCGCACGTCAACAAGTCCTTTGGCGACGTCCAGGTCATCCCCGATATCACGCTCGACATCCAGGATGGCGAGTTCGTGGTCTTCGTCGGCCCTTCCGGTTGCGGCAAGTCCACCTTGCTGCGCCTGATCGCGGGCCTAGAGGACACCACCGGCGGCCAGATTCTGCTCGATGGTGCCGACATGACCAAGGCACCGCCGGCGCGCCGGGGCCTGGCCATGGTGTTCCAGTCCTATGCGCTTTATCCGCATATGAGCGTGCGCGACAACATCGCCTTCCCGCTTAAGATGGCCAAGATGCCCAAGGAGCAGATCGACGCAAAGGTGGAATACGCCGCGCGCACCCTGAACCTGGGCTCATATCTCGATCGCCGCCCGCGCGCCCTGTCCGGTGGCCAGCGCCAGCGCGTCGCCATCGGCCGCGCCATCGTGCGCGAACCCAAGGCCTTCCTGTTCGACGAGCCGCTCAGCAATCTCGACGCGGCGCTGCGCGTCAATATGCGACTGGAAATCACCGAACTGCATCAGCAGCTCAAGACCACGATGATCTACGTCACCCACGACCAGGTCGAGGCCATGACCATGGCCGACCGCATTGTCGTGCTCAATGCCGGCAATGTGGAACAGTTTGGCTCACCGCTCGATCTCTACAACAAGCCTGCCAACCGCTTCGTCGCCGGCTTCATCGGCAGCCCTAAGATGAACTTCATCGATGGCGCCGAAGCCGGCAAATACCAGGCCCACTCCATCGGCGTGCGACCCGAGCACTTCACCCTGTCCCGCACACCCTCCCCCGGCGCCTGGAAGGGCACGGTCGCCGTGGCCGAACTGCTCGGCAGCGACACGTTCCTCCACGTCAATGTCGATGGCTTTGGGCTCTTCACCGTCCGCACCGGGGGCGAAGACACCTATCAACACGGCGACGACGTCTTCCTGACGCCCGAGCCGACGCGCATCTATAAATTCGGGCCTGATGGCAAAGCGCTTTAGGCCGGACTAAGGACTAAGTATATGACCACCAAGCTCTCCGCCGCCACGCTCGACGCCGTCGCCGGAACGGCATCGATTCCGCAATACGACCGGAGCAGCCTGACCGCCGGCATCGTTCATTTCGGCGTCGGCAACTTCCATCGCGCCCACCAGGCGGTCTATCTCGACGACCTATTCGCTACCGGCAGCGATCACGACTGGGCTCTGGTCGGTGCCGGCGTGCGCGCGGCGGATGAGGCGATGCGCCAAAAACTGTTGGATCAGGATTTGCTCACCACCGTGGTCGAGCAGGAGGCCGAGACCAGCACGGCCCGCGTCACCGGTGCGATGATCGATTACCTTCAGCCCGGCGATAGCGCCGCCATCATCGACAAGCTGAGCGATCCCGCTATCCGCATCGTCTCGCTGACCATCACCGAAGGTGGCTACTACATCGATCCGGCATCGCAAAAATTCGATCCCAAGCACCCCGATATAGCCTATGACGCGGCCCACTTTGACGCGCCCAGGACCGCGTTCGGCCTGATCCTGGGCGGCCTGCTGGCGCGCCGCGCCGCTGGTGTCCAGCCGTTTACCGTGATGAGTTGCGACAACATTCCCGGCAACGGCCACGTCACCGAAAACGCAGTGATCGGCCTGGCGGCGCTGCTTGATCCCGAACTCGCCACCTGGGTCAAGGCCAATGTTGCCTTCCCCAACGGCATGGTCGATCGCATCACGCCCGCGACCTCGGATCGCGAACGCGCCCTTTTGGCCGACGATTTTGCGATCGAGGATAATTGGCCGGTATTCTGCGAAAACTTCCGCCAATGGGTGCTGGAGGACAAGTTCCCCGCCGGCCGGCCGGCTCTGGAAAAGGTCGGTGTGCAATTCGTTGATGACGTGGCGCCCTATGAACACATGAAGATCCGTATCCTCAATGGCGGGCACGCGACCATCGCCTATCCCGCCGGGCTGATGGACATTCATTTCGTGCACGCGGCGATGGAAAACCAGCTGGTCGCTGCCTTTCTGAGGAAAGTCGAGAACGACGAGATCATCCCCGTCGTCCCGCCGGTGCCCGATACTAACCTCGACGATTATCTCGCTCTCTGCACCCGCCGCTTCGCCAATCCCAAGATTGGCGACACCGTTCGCCGGCTGGCTTTCGACGGCTCCAACCGCCAACCTAAATTCATCATTCCCTCCGCCGCCGATCGCGTTGCGGCCGGGCAGTCCGTGACTGGCCTGACTCTCGTCTCTGCCCTGTGGTGCCGCTACTGCTTCGGCACCACCGATTCGGGTGCGCCCATCGAGCCGAACGATCCAAGCTGGGAGCGTTTGACCACCCAGGCCAAGCTGGCGAAAGATGATCCCGGGGCCTGGCTCGCGATGAGTGACATCTATGGTGACCTCGCGAACGATGCGAGGTTTGCTGCAGCGTTCAGCCACGCATTGACGACGCTCTGGTCGATTGGAACCAAGGCGACGCTGGAGCGCTATCTGGCCGACCAATTGTGATCGGCGCCGGAAGCCCCGCCAACTGGATAAGTCTTCTCCCCGGGGAGCGGAAACAGATCGCACCGGACCGATGATCGACCTGATCATCTTCGATTGCGATGGCGTCCTCGTCGATAGCGAGCCGCTCGCCATGCGGATACTCGTCGCCGCTATCGCTGCGCAGGGCATTACCATCACGCTCGAGGCCGCCTATCGCGATTTCCTGGGACGCTCGCTGGCCGCGATCTCGTCTAGCCTGCTCGATGCCCACGGCGCTCCGCTCGGTCCGGCCGCGCTCGCCAGCATGCGTGGCGACCTTTATGCGCTCTACCGCCAGGAACTGCGCCCCAGCCCCGGCCTGCCCGAAATGCTTGGCCGGCTGAACGTGCCATTCTGCGTCGCCTCTTCGTCCGAGCTCGAACGCATCCGCCTGAGCCTTGCACTCACCGGCCAATTGCCCTGGTTCGAGCCGCATGTCTTTTCCGCCAGCATGGTGGAAAACGGCAAACCCGCGCCCGATTTGTTTCTTCATGCTGCACGGCAAATGGATGTCCAACCCGCCAATTGCCTGGTCATCGAGGATAGCCCCGCCGGCATCGCTGCCGCCCGCGCTGCCGGCATGGCGGTGTTTGCCTATACGGGGGGCAGCCACGTCGCGCCGGCCCGGTTGCAGGCCGCTGTCGCCGCCCTGCACCCCGACATGATTTTCAACGATATGCACACCCTGCCCGATCGGCTAAACTTGCCTCGAACCAACAAGAAGGCGCCATAGCGTTGCAGCAAAGCCTCCTGGTGGCAGTGGATGTGGGCACGGGGAGTGCCAGGGCCGGAGTCTTGACGCCGCAGGGCGCCCTGCTTGGCCGTGCCGAACAGCCCATCGCCATGAACCGCACCGATGCCAATCACGCCGAGCACGACAGCCAGAACATCTGGTTTGCCGTTTGCTGTGCAGTGCGGGGCGCCATGGCCCTGGCCCAGGCCGATCCTGCAGCGGTCGTCGGCCTCGGCTTTGACGCCACCTGTTCGCTCGTCGTGCGCGACAGCCGTGGCGCGCCCCTCAGCGTGTCCACTAACGGCCTGCCGCGCTGGGACACCATCGTCTGGCTCGACCATCGTGCCTTGGCGCAGGCCCAGGAATGCACCGCCACCGGGCACGACGTGCTGAAATATGCCGGCGCCGCCATGTCACCGGAAATGGAAGTGCCCAAGCTGATGTGGCTCAAGCGCCATCTGCCGGCGACCTGGACCAGCGCCGGCCAAATCTTCGACCTCGCCGACTTCCTGTCCTGGAAAGCCACCGGATCGCTGGCCCGCAGCCAATCGACGCTGGTCGCCAAATGGACCTATCTGGGCCATCTGACTGCGCCCTGGCGCCGCGATTTTTTGGCTTTGGTCGGCCTTGAGGATTTGTTCGAGCATGCCGGCCTGCCCGAAACCGCAAGCCCGGTCGGCGCCGATCTCGGCCCGCTCACCCCCGCTGCTGCCGCCGAACTGGGCCTGACCCCGGCATGCCGGGTCGGTGCCGGACTGATCGATGCCCATGCCGGCGCTCTTGGGGTGCTCGGCAGCTTTGCCGGGGATGTCGATACCATCGACCGGCACCTGGCCCTGATCGCCGGCACCTCTAGCTGCGTCATGGCGCTATCGGCCGAAGAGCGTCCGACTCCTGGCGTCTGGGGCCCTTATTTCGGCGCCGTCCTGCCAGGCGTCTGGCTCAACGAAGGCGGCCAATCCGCCACCGGGGCCCTGCTCGATCACATCATCAGATCGCACGGCGCCGGTGGCGAGCCGACACCCGCCATGCACACCCGCATCGCCGATCGTGTCGCGACACTGCGGGCGCGGGACGGCCAGGATTTCGCGCCGCGCCTGCACGTGCTCCCGGATTTTCACGGCAACCGGTCCCCACTCGGGGATTCCCATGCGCTTGGCGTCATCTCGGGCCTCACGCTCGACAGCGATTTCGACAGCCTGTGCCGGCTCTACTGGCGCACCGCCGTTGCCATCGCGCTGGGCGTCCGTCACATCCTCGAAACCCTCAATACCCGCGGCTACGCCATCGATACGCTGCACGTCACCGGCGGCCACACCAAGAACCCGCTGCTGATGGAACTCTATGCCGATGCCACCGGCTGTACCGTGGTCGAACCCGCCGCCAAGGACGCAACGCTCTTGGGCATGGCCATGGTCGCAGCGACTGCGGCCGGGCTTTACCCCAGCCTCGACCAGGCTTGCATCGCCATGCACCAGGGCGGCACGGAGCGTAAGCCTGACCCCACGGCCCGCCTGCGCTTCGACAAGGACTACGCGATTTTTTTGGAGATGCTGCGGCAGCGGCAGATTATCGACGCGATGGGTTAAGGCCCCCTGATCCGCCTCAAACCGCAACCCACTTGTTCATCCGTCCCGCCTATCCCTTGCCGCCAACACAGGCTAAGGTTTGACCGGGAAGTCAAAAATCGTGGCACTTGAAGCGAGCGACGCGAACGCATGTCGATCAAAGCCGCAATTTACCATCTGACCCATTATAAATACGACCGTCCGGTCGTTCTGCAGCCCCAGATCATCCGGCTCCAGCCTGCGCCCCACAGCAAGACCAAGGTCTTGAGCTATTCCTTGCGGGTGTCGCCGAGCAAGCATTTTGTCAATGTGCAGCAAGACCCCTACGGCAATTTCCTGACCCGCTTCGTCTTTCCCGAACCGGTGACCGAACTCAAGATCGAAGTCGATCTCGTGGCCGACATGACGGTCTATAATCCGTTCGATTTCTTCGTCGAGGAAAGCGCCGAAATCTGGCCTTTCGAGTACCCCGCAGATATCCGGGCCGACTTGTCGATCTATACGCAGCCCGAACCGGTCGGCCCGCTGCTGGCAACGTTCCTCGCCGGCATCGACCGCACGCCGATGAATACGGTGAACTTCGTCACCGCCATCAATGCCTCCATCCAGCAGCATATCGCCTATATCGTGCGCCTGGAAACCGGCGTCTGGAGCCCCGAGGAAACGCTTGGCAACGCGCGTGGCTCCTGCCGCGATTCCAGCTGGCTGCTGGTCCAGACCTTGCGCAATCTGGGCTTGGCCGCACGCTTCGTTTCCGGCTACCTGATCCAGCTCAAGCCCGATCTGGTCGCGCTGGATGGCCCCGCCGGCACCGACCACGATTTCACCGACCTGCATGCCTGGTGCGAAGTCTATCTGCCCGGCGCCGGCTGGGTCGGGCTTGATCCGACCTCGGGCCTGCTGACCGGGGAATCGCACGTGCCGCTGGCCGCAACGCCGCATTACCGCAACGCTGCCCCGATATCGGGCTTTGCCAGCTACGCCGAAGTCGATTTCGCCTTCGACATGCGCGTCGATCGCGTTGCCGAGCATCCCCGCATCACCAAGCCGTTCTCCGATGCCGCCTGGGATGAGCTCAATGCCTTGGGCCATCAGGTCGATCAGGTGCTGGTCGACAACGATGTCCGGCTCACCATGGGCGGCGAGCCCACTTTCGTGTCCATCGACGATTTCGAGGCCGACGAATGGAACACCGGCGCCGTTGGCCCCACCAAGCGCGCGCTGGCCGATGACCTGATCCGGCGCCTGCGCACGCGTTTTGCACCCACCGGCCTTCTGCATTATGGCCAAGGCAAGTGGTATCCCGGCGAAACCCTGCCGCGCTGGACGTTTTCGCTCTATTGGCGGCTCGACGGCAAACCGGTCTGGAACGACGAGGCTCTCATCGCCCGCGAAGGCGTCAAGACCGCCGCCACCCATGAGGATGCCAGAAAATTCCTCGATGCCTTTGCCCATAATCTGGGCCTGACCGGCGACACCATCGACGAAGCCTATGAAGACCCCGGCGAATGGCTGCTCAAGGAGGCCAATCTCCCGGCCAATGTCGATCCCGCCAACTCCCAACTGGCCGATCCCGAAGCCCGCTCGCGCATTGCCCGCGTGTTCGAGCGCGGCCTCACCAATCCCACCGGCTACGTGTTGCCGGTGCAGCGCTGGAATGCGCAGGCATCGAGCCCCTGGCTCACCGAAAAATGGAAGACGCGCCGGGGCAAACTGTTCCTTGCGCCCGGCGATAGTCCGGCCGGCTATCGCCTGCCACTGTCGGCGCTGAAACATCTCAAGCCTACCGATTACCCGCATGTGGTTGCCCAGGATCCCGGCGAGCCGCGCGGTCCCCTGCCCATGCCCGCTGAGGTCTCGGCCCGCCTGACAGCCGATCCGCGTGCCCAGACGGCGGCGGCCTTTACCGCCGCGAGCAAGCAGCAGGACCGCACCGAACAGGAGATCAGCGAGATCGAAGGCGAGGTGCGCACCGCCGTCACCGCCGAAGTGCGCGACCACCGCCTCTGCGTGTTCCTGCCGCCGGTGGAAAAGCTGGAGGACTACCTCGAACTGGTTGCCGCGACGGAAGCGGCGGCCAAGGCCATCGGCCTGCCGGTACATCTTGAGGGCTATGCCCCGCCACACGATCCACGGCTGAACGTCATCCGCGTCGCGCCCGATCCGGGCGTCATCGAGGTCAACATCCATCCCGCCGGCAATTGGGACGACTGCGTCGCGACCACGACGGCGATCTACGAGGAGGCCCGGCAGAGCCGGCTCGGCGCCGACAAGTTCATGATCGATGGCCGCCACACCGGCACCGGTGGCGGCAACCACGTCGTGGTCGGCGGCGCGACGCCTGCCGACTCGCCCTTCCTGCGCCGCCCCGACCTGCTCAAATCGCTGGTCTTGCATTGGCAGCGTCATCCGGCCATGAGCTACATGTTCTCCGGGCTGTTCATCGGCCCCACCAGCCAGGCGCCGCGCTTCGACGAGGCGCGTCACGATAGCCTTTACGAACTCGAAATCGCCATGGCGCAGGTGCCCCATCCTTCCTCCGGCCTGCCGGAGCCGCGCCCCTGGCTGGTCGATCGGCTGTTCCGCAACCTGCTGGCCGATGTCACCGGCAACACCCATCGCTCGGAAATCTGCATCGACAAGCTCTATTCTCCTGACGGCCCCACCGGTCGGCTGGGCCTGGTGGAATTCCGCGGCTTCGAGATGCCGCCCAATGCGCGCATGGCTTCGGCCCAACAGGTGCTGGTGCGCGCCCTCATAGCTCGGTATTGGACCACCCCGCTCGATGGCGCGTTCGTGCGCTGGGGCACCACCCTGCACGATCGCTTCATGCTCCCTCACTATGTCTGGGCGGACTTCCTCGATGTCCTCTCCGACCTGAAAACCCACGGCTTTACGCTCGATCCCGCCTGGTTCGCGGCCCAGCTCGAATTCCGCTTCCCGTTCTGCGGCGACGTCGCATATGAAGGGGTAAAACTTGAACTGCGCCAGGCGCTTGAGCCTTGGCATGTCATGGGCGAACAGGGCGCCATCGGCGGCACCGTGCGCTTTGTTGATTCATCGGTTGAACGTCTTCAAGTCAAACTCGAAGGCATTAATCCACAGCGTTATACGGTGACCTGCAACGGCCGGCCGGTCCCGCTCGACCGCACCGACACTGCCGGCACGGCCATTGCCGGTGTGCGCTACAAAGCCTGGCAACCCGCTTCCGGCATGCATCCCGAACTGCCCGTCAACACTCCGTTGGTGTTCGATATTTATGACCTTTGGAGCCAGCGCCCCGTCGGCGGCTGCGTCTATCATGTCGCCCATCCGGGTGGCCGCAGCTACGACACTTTCCCCGTCAACGGCAACGAGGCCGAAGCGCGCCGCCTCGCCCGCTTCGTGCCGCAGAACTATTCCGGCGGCAGCTTCATTCTGCACGACGAAACGCCTGCGCAGGAATTTCCGCTGACCCTTGACCTGCGCCGTCCGCCAAGGTGACCTGAGCGCAATGGAAACCCGCAACCATAAGCCTCACGGTACGGCCCCTGCCGGCCCCAGCATCATCGCTGACTACCGCCGGCAACCGGGTGTGCCCGATGAGATGATCGATCCGGCGGGCAATATCCGCCCCGGCTGGTCGGCGCTGATGCGCGCTTTCGATGATCTGGGCCCGACCGAACTGGCCGCTCGTTTCGAGCGCGCCGATCAGTATCTGCGCGACGCCGGTGTGTTCTACCGCAAATATGACGGCGCTGCGGGCAAGGAACGCGCCTGGCCGCTGGCCCATATCCCGCTTTTGATCGACGAGGCCGATTGGACGCGGATCAGCGATGGCCTGGTTCAGCGCGCCGAGCTGCTCGAACAGATCGTCGCCGACATCTATGGTGACAACACCCTGGTCCAGCGTGGCCTCTTGCCGCCTGATCTGGTCGCCCGCAACAACGAGTTCCTGCGTCCCCTCGTCGGCGTCAAACCCGCCTCGGGTCATTTCCTGCACTTCTGCGCATTCGAGCTGGGCCGCGGCCCCGATGGCGCCTGGTGGGTCCTGGGGGATCGCACGCAAGCCCCGTCAGGGGCTGGCTTTGCCCTGGAAAACCGCGTCGCCACCACCAGCGCGCTGTCCGACATTTATGCCAACATGAACGTGCATCGCCTGGCCGGCTTTTTCCGCGGCTTTCGCGACACGCTGTTTGCCCAGGGTCGGCGCGATGGCGGCCGCGTCGGCATCCTGACGCCCGGCCAGCTCAACGAAACCTATTTCGAGCACGCCTATATTGCCCGCTATCTCGGTCTGATGCTGCTCGAAGGTGAGGACATTACCGTCGAGGACGGCAAGGTCATGGTGCGCACCGTCGCCGGGCTCAAGCCGGTCAGCGTGCTATGGCGCCGCGTCGATGCGTCTTTCACCGATCCGCTCGAATTGCGCTATGACAGCCGCATCGGCACGCCCGGCCTGGTCGAGGCCCTGCGCCACGGCTCGATCTCGATGATTAACGCACTGGGCACCGGCATTCTGGAAACCCGCGCCCTCGCCGCCTTCTTGCCGCGCCTGTCCAAGGCCATTGCCCGCCGGCCGCTGGAATTGCCTGAAATCGCCACCTGGTGGTGCGGCCAACCAGCCGAGCGCGACTATGTCATCGACAATTTCGACAAGCTGATGATCGGTCCGGCCTTCGCCACCACCCTGCCGTTCGACGATCCGCGCGGCACCGCGCTAGGCTCCTCGATGACGCCCGAGCAAAAGGCCGAGCTGATCGCCCGTATTCGCGCCAATGGCGCTGATTATGTCGGCCAGGAACAGGTACAACTGTCGACCGCCCCGGTCTATGTTGATGGTACGCTGCAGCCGCGCCCGATCACGCTGCGCGTCTATGCCGCCCGCACAGACGCCGGCTGGACCATCATGCCCGGCGGGTTTGCCCGCGTCGGTTCGTCCTCCGATACCACGGCCATCGCCATGCAGCGCGGCGGCCAAGCGGCTGACGTCTGGGTGGTCAGCAACAAGCCGGTCGAGCGCGTCTCGCTGCTGCCCAGGGATGGCCAGAAGCTGGTGCGCAATTCGCCCGGCAGCTTGCCCAGCCGCGCCGCCGACAACCTGATCTGGCTTGGCCGCTACGCCGAACGCTGCGAAGCCACGGTGCGGATCCTACGCGCCTATAATGCGCGCCTGGCCGAGCTCAGCAAGGCCGACCTGCCTATCCTGACCCACACGCGCGAATTTCTTGAAACCATCGATGTCGATGCCACCGATGCTTTGCCTCAAGGCTTGCTCGCCAGCATCGACAGTGCCGTGCACAGCGCCAGCCAGATCCGCGACCGCTTTTCACCCGATGGCTGGCTGGCCCTGGCCGATCTGCAGAAATCGGCGCAACGCTTTGCTGCCCGCGTAGAGCCCGGTGATGACGCCACCCGCGCGATGACCGTTCTCCTGCGCAAGCTGGCCGGGTTTTCGGGGCTGGTGCATGAAAACATGTATCGCTTCGCCGGCTGGCGCTTTCTTGAACTCGGGCGCCGCCTTGAACGCGCCATGCAGATCGCCCGCATCGCCGCCTGGCTCACCGACCGCGGGGCGCCCGACGGCTCGCTGGAAATGCTGCTGGAAATCGGCGACAGCGTCATGTCGCACCGTCGCCGCTACTCGGTAAGCGCCGGGACCCAAAGCGCTATCGACCTATTGGTGCTCGATCCGCTCAATCCCCGCTCGGTGTTGTTCCAACTGACCGAGCTGCGCGCCCAGATCGAAATACTGCCCGGCGGCGTCGATGACGGCCAGCTCTCTCCGGCCGCCAAGGCCGCCCTGCAAGTGCATACCGATCTGGTTATTGCCGAGCCTGCCGATATGACCCCCGAACGCCTCGAAAAACTGGCGGCCGATATCGGCATGCTGTCCAGCCTCGTCGCGGCTGCTTATTTCGTGTAGCCGCCATGCTTTATGACGTGAAAATGGACCTGCACTACGATTACGACGCAACCGTTCATGGTGGACGCCACCTGATCCGCGTTGCCCCCATCAACGTGCCCGGCGTCCAGCGTGTCGTTGCCGCCAGCCTTTCGTTTGAGCCCCGTCCGCATCGCGAAAGCTACTTCAGCGATTTCTTCGGCAATTCAGTCACGACCATCACCTATGCCGCCCCACATGACACGCTCGACGTGCGCCTGTCCGCCCGGGTGCAGGTGGAGGACATCCATCCTCCGGCCGATCTGTCGCCAAATCTGGCTGGCCTCACTGAGGAAATTGCCCGTTTCTGGTCTGTCGCCCCCAACAGTCCGCATCACTTTCTGGCCGCCTCGCCGCGTGTGAAGGCCGATCCTGACATCACCCAATACACGCGTGACGTCATGGTCGGAACGCCCTCGGTGCAGGCGGCGGCCATGAGCCTTTGCCTCGCCATTCACCGCGATTTTGCTTATGACCCCAAGGCCACCGATGTCGCCACCAAGCCATCGGAGGCCTTTGTTCTGCGCAAGGGCGTGTGCCAGGATTTCGCTCACGTCATGATCGCGGGCCTGCGCGGTGTTGGCGTTCCTGCCGGTTATGTTTCGGGTTTTTTGCGCACCATTCCACCCGCGGGCAAAGCCCGGCTCGAAGGCGCTGATGCCATGCATGCCTGGGTGCGTGTCTGGTGCGGCCAGCATGCCGGCTGGATCGAGTTCGATCCCACCAATGCCATCATCGCCGGCCCTGATCATATTTCCATCGGCCACGGCCGCGACTATGGCGACATTTCACCCATCGTCGGCGTGCTCAAGACCCATGGTGGCCACGAGGCCACGCAGGCCGTCGACGTCGTCCGGGTCGAATAACCTGCGTTTATCGAGAATGGAACCAAACCGAGCACTGCCCGTTCACTGGGCAGGCGCACTACACCGCATACCATTGCGACTTTTCAGGGTCTCGACAGCCAGGAAGTCGGTTACGGAGGCGATATGACTAACATGGAAATCAAGGCTCTCGACGATGCCGGCCGCACCTCCATGGTCTGGTCGCCCGAAGGGTACGATGGGCAAACCCATTATGGCGCGGTATTGCGCTCGTTGGTCCCGTCCTTGTTGATCCTTATGGCCGTAGTTGCCCTCATGATGTTTGTTCTCTAGCCGCTTCCACTGGAACCTTAGCGTCAACATAAAGGAGTGTTCCCATGACCTTAGGCACAATTCTTATCATCATACTGATCTTGCTGCTGATCGGCGCCTTGCCCAATTGGGGCTATTCGCGCGGCTTCGGCTACTTCCCGTCCGGTATTCTCGGCGTGGTTCTCGTGGTCATCCTGATTCTGGTACTGATGGGCCGAATCTAGCGCCACATCGTCGATCATTACCCAGCCGCTGGCCTCGACGGCTGGGCCACCTGCGTTTCGCGGCAGGGAACAATCCCTGTATCGCCGCGTTTCCCGTTTGTTTAATGGAGCGTCACAATGGCCACTACCCCCGATCTTGCCCCGACCCGTCCGCCTGCAGCCGAGCCGATACGTCGCGCCGCGAACCGCACCAACAGCCGGGTCAAGGAAGCGCAGCTTGAAGACCAGATTGCCCAACTGCAGACCGATCTCAAGGCGATTGCTTCGACCCTGACCAAGCTCACCAACAGCAAGGTCGCCGAAGTGCGCGATGTTGCGACCAGCGAAGCGCGCCATTTGCAGCGCCAAGGCCAGAGTGTCATTGAGGATGTACAGGATCAGGCCGGCGCGCTTGAACAGCAGCTCAAGGATACCATCCGCGAGAAACCGCTGACGGCCGTCGCCAGTGCCATCGGCATCGGCTTTGTTCTTGCCCTGTTGTCGCGCCGCTAGTCGCCATGGGACTGCTGGCGCAACTCGCCGCGTTCTTGGGCTTTGAAGTCGCGGAAATTACCGATCGATTGAAGCGACTGGCCATTGCCAATGCCTTCATCGGCCTTTTCGGGCTTTTGACGATCGTCTTTCTTCTGGTTGCCGGCTTTTTGGCTCTGGCGGCACAGCTCGGCCCGATCAACGCCGCGCTGATTTTTGCGGGTGTTTTCTTGGTGCTGGGGGCGGCCGTGTATTTCGGCATGATGCTGGGTGAAAACAGCCGCAAGCGCCGTGTCACCGAAAAACGCCGCTCTACCGAAACCAGCGCCTTCGTGACCACGGCGGCAATTACCGCCCTGCCGATACTGCTGCGATCGCCCGTGCTGCGTAATATTGGGCTGCCGCTGGCAGCGGTCGTGGCGGCGGCGCTGTATCTCGGCAAGTCGCACGACGATAATCCCGGCGCCTGATTGGCGCCGGGTGCTAGGCTGGCAGCGGTATCCAGATATCGGCAGCCACGCCCTCGGGTTCGAACCTGAGCTTGACTTCGCTGTCCAACACCTTTGCCAGGCTTCTTTCGATCAATCGAACCCCCAGGCCGGCCTCGGTTGGCGTGTTTACACCTGGCCCGCCACGTTCGCGCCAATGCAGCGAAACCCCGCGCTCTGGCTCACCGCGCACGTCCCAATTGATGCTGACCACGCCCTCGCCGTTCGACCAAGCACCGTAGCGATGGGCATTGGTGGTCAGTTCGTGCAGGATTAATCCGAGCCCCAATGCGTGGTCCGCCGGCAGCGCCACGTCATCGCCACGCACCTCGGCGCGGTCGGGATTGCTGATGAAATGGGCCCCAAGCTGGGATCCTAGCACTTCGTAGAGCTGTATGCCGGACCAGTCGCGGTCGGCGAGCAGCACGTGCGCATCCGAAATCGTGCGCAACCGCCCCGAAAAGGCATCGATGAACTGCTTGGGATCGGGATTGTGCCGAATGGTCTGCCGCGCCACCGACTGGATCATTGCTAGTGTGTTCTTGACCCGGTGGTTCAGCTCGCGCAGCAGCAATCGCGTCTGCTCGGCACTTTGTTTGCTTTCCGTGATATCCAGGCTGGCGCCCATCATGATCAGCGGCTTGCCCTGGGCATCGCGCTGATAAACCCGCCCGCGCATCGTCAACCAGCGTCCACTGGCCCCGATTCGTGCCTCGGCATTGTAGTCCAGACCATCGGCGAAGCTGGCACTCATGCCTTCTTCCACGATGTGCCGATCCCGCACGTCATGGGCCGACAGCACCTCCTCGAAATTGATCAGGCCGATGTCGGGCAATCCGTACATCCGCCGGAACGTGTCGTTGCACGATATTTCTCCGGTCCTGATGTCCCACACCCAGCTGCCGACCTTGCCTGCTTCCAAGGTCAGCGCATGGCGCCATTCTTCCTTGATCAAAGCGGCCGCCACGCGCGCGCGCACCCGCGCCTCGTCCTTGAGCGAAAACAAGGTCGCCGCCATGTCCGCCATGTCGACCAGTTGCGCGATCAAGGCGGGTTCAATGACGGGTCTGGGTTCCGTGCCCATCACGCACAGGGTTCCGAGCCGCTGTCCGCGCACGACGATCGGCGCCCCCACGTAAAACCGCACATGGGGCGGACCAATCACGAACGGATTGGTCTTGAAGCGCTCGTCCTCCAGCATGTCCGGCACCAGGAGATGGTCACGGTCGAGCGCGGCAATGGCATGCGCACAAAACGAGACTTCGGTGGCCGTCTCGGTCAGACCGTCCATGCCAAAGCAGGAGCGAAACCATTGCCGGTCGGAATCGAGCAGCGTAACCAAGGCAAATTCGGAGCCGAACAACCGTGCCACGATCCGCGTCAGCCGATCGAAATCCTTGTCCGGTTCGGAGTCCATAATGTCGAGCGCCGCAAGGACTTCATGACGTGCCGGATCCCCCATAACCCTTTGGACCTCGTCCGGAAGGGGAGCTATCTTATCAATCACGTCTTGTCCTGAAACTAATGCCCGCCGGACAGGGAACTCTACCAACGATATTGGCGCATCGAAAACGCACCGTGACGCACTAGGTTGCACTGTGGCAATCATTTTTTTGGATCACCTTCGTTCAGCAGAACCCCAGCCGGCAGCATGACCTTGAGCGCTTGCGGATGAACCTTGAGAATAACCACGCGGTCAAGGCCGATCAACTCGCCATCGATGACTGCCTTGGCGCCGCGTTTGCGACTGGGAAACCGCAAGGTCAGCTCGGTGACCTCGTTTTCCGACACCATGGGGCTGGCGCGCCAGGTGCCCAAAAGCACGTCGAACGCCAGCTTCGCCATCGCCGAAGTGGACATCGGCGCGGCCACGTAAACGCCAAGCAAGGCGGCATCGAGCCGATCGGCGTGCGGAATATGTCCATCGCCCAACGGATTGTTGCTGACGGCGATACCCGCCACCTTGAGCACCTCCACGCCTTGGTCGGTGTGCACTTCGGCGGCAAATTCAGGCGGGTTGATCACCGTCGAGCCAATGGCACGCAAGCTGGCCAGCATCTTGCCAACCCGGCTGCTATAGCTCATGCGCTCGCGGATGCGCACCAGACGCGCATGCACGCCGACACCGAACTGGTGCACGAAGGGACGATCGTTGGCCGTGGCGATGTCAACTGCACCCACCATACCCCCGGCGATGGCCTCCAGCGCCTCCGGCAAGGTCAGCGGCATCCCCAGCGCGCGGGCGAAAAGGTTCATCGTACCGGCCGGCAACACGCCCAGCGGCACGCCGCTGCTATAAGCGATCCCTGCTGCGGTCGAGATCGTGCCGTCCCCGCCCCCGGCCAGGATGGCGTCGATCCCTGGAGTCTGTGCCGCCTGCCGCAATGTGGCCTCGACCCTGCGGCCCTTGACAACACGGCATTCCAGCTCATGTCCGTGCCGATGGAAAATTGCCTGGGCCTGCGTCGAGAAGACGTCGAGGTCCATGGTCCTGAGCGTGCCGCCATCGCGGTTAAGGACGGCTACAAAGCGCACGGGAGTCTCCGAAAATTCAGGCCGAAGGCACCGGCCGTTTCGCGCCTTCCAGGTTTGGCAGCGGCACCGTAACTGAAAGGCCGCCCGATGCGCGCCGTTCGTAAACCGGCACGCCGCCAAACTGCTGCGCCAGCTGCTTGATGATCACCGACCCCAAGCCGCCATCGCCCGGTTCAACCGTCTCAGGTACGCCGCGTCCATCATCGAATACCACCAGCGTCGGCCAGTCGCCATGGCCTCGAAACAGTTTCACCACGATTCGTCCGCTGCGCCCATCCGCGAACGCATGCTTATAGGCATTGGTCACCAGTTCGCCGACCACGATGCCGATCGTGGTGGCATCGCGCGCATTGATGACGATCGGCTCTACCTCGCCAACCAGTTCGACGGCATCGGCTCCGGTGGCCGTGGATTTGAGATCGTCGAGAACTGCAGTCAGGAATTCTTGGGCGTCTGTGGTTTCCAGATCCCCGCCCAGCCGCAGCCGTCGATGCGATGACGCGATGGCGTGCACCCGACCGCGCGCGGCCTCCAGAGCATCGCGCACTTCGCCGGATTTGGAGCGCATCAACTGCAGCCCAAGCAGCGAGGATACCGTGGCCAGCGAATTGCCAATCCGGTGATTGGTATCTTGCAGCAACGCTTCCACCCGTTCGCGCTCGCGTTCGGCATGGATCGTGGCCTCTTGGAGCGCCTGCGTGCGCTCATGCACGCGTAACTCCAGCGTCTCGTTTTCCATGCGCAAGGCGTTTTGCGTACTGGCCAGCGCGCTGATGTCCTGCCGCGTTCGGCCCAACAGGGACACGCCAAGGATACCTGCGCCTGCAAGAGCCGCCAGGATAGCGCCCACTAGCCAGCGGCGCGTGCCGTCCATGTCCTCGTTTCGGCCTAACAGGTTCTCGTTTTCTTCGGCGATGAACTGCCCCAGTGTACGGCGCACATCTTCCATCAGGCGCGCACCCATGCCGGTATCGGTCAGCGTCTGCGCCTGTTGCTGGCGCTGGGTGGCATAGAGCTCCACCGTGCGTGCCATCTCCGCCATCTTGATGCTGATCTGCCCGACAATGCTTTGCACGCGCTCCCGCTGGGCCGCGTCGTTCTGGGTTGCCGCAATCAAACCATCGATCTGCGCATCGATGCTCGAGGCAGCGCGCTCATAGGGTTCGAGATAGTCGGCGTCCCCGGTCAGAAGGTAGCCGCGCTGGTTGCTCTCGGCCTCGCTCAACGCGATGGTAAGTTCCTGGGCCTGCGCGCGCACGTCGTTGCTGTGCCGCACATCCTCGATCTGGTTTTGCACGCCCTGCACCAGAAATAGCGCCGATAACCCGGCTATTACTGCCAGCGCCAGCGACACTACGGTCGCAAAGCGTCGCCCGCCTTTAGGTGCAACCGCTACCGCCATCGATCCTGCCGAATTCACTGCGGTGCTCATCCGGTCCGCTCTCTGTCGTCGATCCAGTGTGCGAATCGCTCAAGCGTGGTCATCGCTAGCGCGGGTGAATGGCCGTATTGAGGCCAGCCTAGCGCCATTCCGTCTGCGCAGACAGGGACATTCGCCTTAAATCAATGGTCGCTTGCGTTCGGGCAGGCCGTCCCAATCGGCAATTTGCATCAGCCCGTCCACGTCGAGCACTTCACAGGCACGGTCCAGCCAGCGGATCAGCTTGCGATCAGCCAGTTTTCGCAAGGTCTTGTTGGTGTGAACGATCGAGAGACCCAACGTATCGGCAACATGGGCCTGCGTAATGGGTATATGCAGCGTTCGGCTGCCATCCGGCCCCACCGCCGCGGCGCGCTGATGCAGGAACGCGATCAAATAGGCCGCCCGCTCGATCGCCGTACGCCGTCCGAGACTCAGCAGGTGATCGTCCAGCATCCGCTCTTCGCGCGATGCCAACCACGTAATATCGAACGCCAGTCCCGGATGGTTGCTGAATAAGTCGTCCAGCCGGTCGCGCTGGAACACGCACAGGACCAGCGGCGACAGCGCCTCCACCGAGTGCTCCATCTCCCCGATAATGGACCCCTGCAATCCCAGCAGATCGCCGGGCAGCATATAATTGAGGATCTGCCGGCGCCCATCCGGCAAGCTCTTGTAGCGAAATGCCCAGCCGGACAGCAAGGTATACATATGCGCGCTATTGGCCCCTTCGGCGAGAAGGGTCGTGCCGGTATCGGCCATCAATTCGCCCGTCTTGAACGAGGCGACGAACTTGAGTTCCTGAGTTTCGAACGCCCGGAAATGCGGCATGGCCCGCAGGGGACATTGCTCGCAGGGCACCCGACGTCCGGAACTGGGCAGCGCGATGTTCAACGCGTGCTCCATTGCTGGCTTTGACCAAACCCGCGACATGTCAAAGTTAAATGACAGTTGTTCACATCGACTCCATGAAGCGGTTCCAGTTTGCGCGGGTGACCGGATGCTCAGCGGCCAGACCATTCTTATCGTCGAAGCGCAATTTCTCATCGCCCTGGATATCCAGCGCGTGCTGGAAGACTTTGGCGCCGCTCAGACCGTGTTTACGCGCAACACGCCCGAAGCTATCGATGCCGCCAGCCGCTGGCCTGGTTTAGCTCTGGCCCTGGTAGAGGTCCATGCCGACAACCAGGATGATATTGTGTTGCTTGAGGGTCTGCAACAAGCCGGCGTCAGGCTGGTGCTGATGGCTTCCGACGTTGCCTTGCGCCGTGGCAATGCCGGATTTCCGGCATCGCCCATGCTGATCAAACCCTTCACCGAAGAGGACCTGGCCAGCGCTATCCGACAGGCGCTGGCGTGACGCTTTAGAGCGAATGATTATGCGTTGTCACTTGCGAGGACACCGCATCCGGACCGTAATCGGCTTCGCCACTGACCTTGAGAATGTCTTGCAGCCGTGTGCGCGCCCGGCTAACCCGGCTTTTCATTGTACCGATGGCACAATCGCAGATTTCAGCCGCTTCTTCATAGGAGAACCCCGAAGCGCCGATCAGGATGACCGCTTCGCGCTGGTCGTCGGGCAGTTGACTCAGGGCCTTCTTGAAATCCTGCAGATCCATCGAGCCATATTGCGACGGATGCACCGACAGGCGTTCGGTGAAGGCGCCGTCGCTGTCCTGCACTTCACGGCCACGTTTGCGCATCTGGCTGTAAAACTCGTTGCGCAGGATAGTGAACAGCCAGGCTTTGATATTGGTGCCCATTTCAAAGCTGGTTTGCTTGGCCCATGCCTTCATCACCGTGTCTTGCACCAGATCGTCGGCCTTGTCGTGCTTGCCGGTCAATGACACAGCGAACGCCCGCAGGCTCGGCAAGGTCGACAGCATTTCGCGCTTGAACGTGGTCGGCTCGGCGTTTTTTTCGACTGACGCGGTATTCACCATGGCGCTATTCACCGCCACGAAGGCTGTTTTTGTCTTTGGACTGGGCCTGCTCGGCACCATCCAGCTTTTCCAAGAGGTCAAGCAATTGGTCTGGTACGCCTTCGTCCTGTACTGAACCGTAAAGGGCCCGCAACCGCGCCCCGATATCACTATTTGGGCCAAGACCGTCTTCAGCCCGCCCCGCCTGCACCCGCGTACGTTGCTGGGACACAATTTTTTCCTTTATCATAAACCCGCCAGATATGTTTGATTTGCCCGCATTCGACCTCTAATGCACCCAGGGCCTGAAAGTTCCCGCACGCAACGGAACTTTTACGGGCTCGGATCGTTTGTCGATTTCGCATAAGCGTCAATGGGGAGTTCTATTATATGACTTTGTCCACGCGGATCGCTCCGCATCTGCCGTATTTGCGGCGGTTCTCGCGAGCAACGACCGGTTCGCAGACCTCTGGCGACGCTTATGTCGCCGCTACCCTCGAGACGCTGATCGCCGATATCTCACTGTTTCCCGAGGCATCAAACGACCGGATCGCTCTGTACAAGCTGTTCTCGGCGCTGTTCTCATCCTCGTCAGTGAGCGTCCCCGAGCCGGTATCCTCATATGCGTGGGAGCAGCGCGCAGCGACCAATCTGGCCAATCTGTCGCCGCGCCCCCGCCAAGCCTTCCTGCTGGTCGCCGTAGAGGGCTTTACCCATCCCCAGGCCGCTGAAATTTTGTCCGTGCCGCAAGACGAATTTGCGTCGCTGCTGGACGAAGCTTCCATCGAAATTTCCCGGCAGGTGGCGACCGAGATCATGATCATCGAGGACGAACCGCTCATCGCCATGGATATCGAGCAATTGGTCGAAAGCCTTGGCCATAAGGTGGTGAGCGTCGCACGTACTCACAAGGAAGCGATCAACCTGTTCAACCAGACGCGTCCGCGTATGATCCTGGCCGATATTCAACTGGCCGACGGCAGTTCGGGCATCGACGCGGTCAACGATATTTTGAACCAGCATTCGGTTCCTGTGATCTTCATTACGGCTTTCCCCGAGCGCTTGCTGACGGGCGAACGGCCCGAGCCGACGTTTCTTGTCACCAAACCGTTCAATCCTGACATGGTCAAAGCTCTGATCAGTCAGGCCCTGTTCTTCGACGAAGGCTCGCGCGCCGCGGCCTGATTGTGGCAGTGACATCGACTGCAAAGGCCGAGTTTTCCCCGGCCTTTGTCTTGCCTTTCGGAACCGTGTGACAAGCCGCCCGTTAGTCAATGGAATGACTTAGGCTGTACGGGGAAACTAAATGCTCCACAACGCACTGGTTTTTTCCGTCGGTGCCCCGACAGCCGGCCTATTAGCGCTTGGCGGAATTGCCGTTGCCGTAGCGGGCCTCGCACCGATCTTGCTCTTGACGTGTTTAGCATTATTCGCCATCGCGCTCCTCGTGAGCACGACCCGCGGTGCGTGAAACCTTCGCCCCACTTGCGGACGCTACTGCGCGTACGCAGCGCCCTGCACTTTGGTTTCAGCCAGACTGCCTAGGCGAGGTTCTGGACCATGCACCAGCCGCTTCAAGATAGTTCCGGTGACAACGCGCTGCGGCTGCGTGCGCTTTCGGTCGGGCTAAAAAGCCGCAACATTGCCCTTCTGCATCAGGATGCCGACGGCAGCTACGACCTGGCCGAAAACCTGCCTCTAACGTGGCCCGGGGCTACCATCGGGAAAACCGACGCCGAAATCCTCCCCGCTGCCCTGGCCGACCGAATGGCCGCCGCCCGCCATCAGTGCATCGCCAGCGGCGAAGACCAGATTGTCGACTTCGAACTGATGGAGGCCAAACGCCGCCAGTTCCAGGCACGCTTCACCTTGGACCTGCCAGGTGTCATCATTGTCCTCGTCGACGTTACCGACGAGCGTAACCGCGACGCGGCCGTGACAGCGCTATTGCGTGAAGTCAGCCACCGCTCCAAGAACCTGCTCGCGATCGTGCAGAGCGTGGCGATGCAAACCGCCACCCACAGCGGCACGATCAAGGATTTCCTCAACAAGTTCCGCGGCCGTCTGCATGCTCTATCGAGCACCCAGGATCTGGTGACCGAAAGCGAGTGGCGCGGCACCCATTTCCAGACCCTGGTCATGGCCCAGCTCGCCCGCGTCAGCCCATCCGCGCTGCAAAATACCCGCTTGACCGGCGATAATCCCCTTCTTGGGCCAAACGCCTCGTTGCATATTGGCCTAGCCATTCACGAACTGGCCGCCAATGCCCTGGCATACGGCGCTCTTGCGCCGGGACAGGCCGGCCATGTCCGGGTCGATGCCCGGATCTCACGGACGACCGGTCTGCCTGACCAGCTCATTATCGAATGGGGGGAAACCGGGGTCGATCCGCAGCACATCCGCCAAGACCCACGCTTCGGCACCATGGTGCTTGAGCGCATCGTCCCCCTCTCGGTTGGCGGCAGCGCTCGCTACAGTATCGATGCGGATCGCCTCAGCTACCGCCTCACCGTTCCTTCGGACCAGTTCGAGCCCTGACCGCTCTCAGGGCTCGGGAAACAGCGCATCGATCCTGCCGGACCAGTGATAAACCGCAAGCCCGATCCATTCTTTGATGGCGCTCGTCAACGTAGACACATTATCGACCGGATTAACCAGATCGAGCACCAGCCCTTCGGTGCTGGCACTGCGATAATCTGTCGGCCACGGCACCACCACAAGGCCGGCCTTGCGAAACAGACCCACCGATCGAGGCATATGGAACGCCGATGTCACCAGTACGATCGGCCCATCCACATCGCCCAGCAGCGCAGCGGTGAAGTCGGCATTTTCGGCCGTGTTGCGCGCCCGATCTTCCAGCACGAGGCGATCGGGCGCTATTCCGAGCCCTTCGAAAAACCGCGCCGCGGTGGCCGCTTCGGGCTCTCCCTCTTCCCCCAACATTCCAAAACCGCCGGTGATCACGATCCGGGCCCGCGGATACAGTTGCGCCAAACGCAAGGTCTCGGTGAAGCGATCGCCCGCGGCGTTCAATTCGCTGACTCCGCGCGCCGCGCTGATGCGACTGTTCGTGCCGCCTCCCAGCATGACGATCGCGCCCACCGAAGGTGGCATGTTGGCGGGCCGCTCGAACCTGGCTTCCAGGGGCCCGATCATCGCGGCACCCAGTGTGGTAAAGCCGGCAACACCGAGTGCCAGCGTCCCCAGCAAGCTCAAGCCGAAGCCAAGCCGGCGCCTGCCCAGCGCCGTCAGCACCAGGCCGAGGCCAAGCACGAGAAATACCGCCGTCACCGGCTGAGCCAGAACCCAGAAAATTTTGGAAACCACAAAGAACATGGCCCATCCATAGCCGATCGGCCTGCCCAAGCAATGCCGCGACGCATTTGCCGCTTGCTATCTGGTCAAGTTTTGCTTTTCCTATAGGCGGATGTGATTGCCAGCATTAAAAACGAGCAATCCGCCCTTTCAAAAACGCCTGTCGACAGGCAAAATGGTGATTATGACGCAAGCGATGCCGGCACCGGCTATTAAGCCTAATATCGTGGCTATTCGCGACCTCCACAAATCGTTCGGCGACCTCGAAGTTCTCAAGGGCATTTCCTTCAATGCGCGCGAGGGCGAAGTCGTTTCGCTGATTGGCTCGTCCGGCTCCGGTAAGTCCACCTTGCTGCGCTGCATCAACATGCTCGAGGTGCCTGATCAGGGCAGCGTCGCCATCGCGGGCGAAGACATCCGGTTGCGGGGCGAGGGTGCACACCGCCGCATCGCCGACGAGCACCAGATCCAGCGCATTCGCTCCGAGCTGGGCATGGTGTTCCAGTCGTTCAACCTGTGGGCGCATCTATCAATTCTCGACAACGTCATGGAAGTGCCGCTCGTGGTGCAAAAGCGTCCACGCGCCGAGGTGGAGGCCGAGGCCCGCGCCATGCTGGCCAAGGTCGGTATTGCCGAAAAAGCTGCCGCCTATCCCGCTCAGCTCTCGGGCGGCCAACAGCAGCGCGCCGCCATTGCCCGCGCCCTCTGCATCAATCCGCGTGTCATGCTGTTCGACGAGCCGACCTCGGCGCTCGACCCCGAGCTGGAAGTGGAAGTCCTGCGCGTCATCAAGATTCTTGCCGACGAGGGCCGCACCATGGTGCTGGTCACCCACGATATGGAGTTCGCCCGCTCGGTATCCGATCGCGTCATTTTCCTGCATCAAGGCCGGATCGAAGAGGAGGGCACTCCCGACCAGGTATTTGGCGCCACGCGCTCACCCCGTCTCAAACAGTTCCTCAATGCTGCCAACCACGCGTGATGTGCCAACGCGCTCACGTTCGGCCAGCCTTGGCGACACGCCCGGTTCACGGGCACAACAAGACCAAAGTCATTCAACGGAGAATAATTATGAAGTCCATCCTTCTTGCAACAGCGGCCATTTTGGCATTGTCGGGTGCCGCCACCGCCCAGGAAACGGTGCGCATTGCCACCGAAGGCGCCTATGCGCCCTGGAATTACCTCGATGACGCAGGCCAACCGGCGGGGTACGAGATCGATCTGGCCAAGGCCATCTGCGATAAGGCCGCCCTCAGCTGCGAAGTCGTCACCAACGAGTGGGACTCCATCATCCCCAATCTGGTTGCGGGCAATTACGATGTGATCATGGCCGGCATGTCGGTAACCGACGAGCGCAAGCAGACCGTCGATTTTGCCGACGAATACAAGCCCGTCGATCCCTCGCGCTATGTCGCTCTCCCCGGCGCCGGCATTGATTTCGCCGCTCTGTCCGGCAAGCGCATCGGCGCCCAGGGCGGCACGATCCAGGAGGCTTACGCCCAGACCAATTTCGCCGCCGACAACACTGTCGTCGCCTTCGGCACTGCCGACCAGGCCATGGCCGATCTTGCCGCCGGCAATCTCGACATCATCCTGGCCGATGGCGCCTATCTCGAACCCATCGTTGCGACCGGCCAGGTGGAATTCGTCGGGGAGCCTGTCGAGATCGGCGGCGGCGTTGCCCCTGCCTTGCGCAAGGACGAAACCGAGCTCAAGGGCAAGATCAACACCGCCCTGACCGCGCTCAAGGCTGATGGCACCGTCGATACCCTGATCGCCAAATGGTTCGACGGCGCCGGCCCGTTCTACAAGCTGTAACAACGCCCTTTAAGAAGCCAAAGCGCCAATTGACCCTATCGGTCCCCTCCCCTTTTAAAGGAGGGGACCAGCGTCTGCACACTTGAGGCAGTCTTGCTTCACTGACCCAAAGCCAGGTAACCCACATCCCGATGCTCGATCTCTTGCCAACATGGATGCGCGACGGCCTCGGCGACGATGTCGCCTTCTGGCTGGGCTACCTGACCAATGGCAAGCACCTGCAGTTCTATGCCAGCTTCCAGTTCACCATCTTCGCCGCCGTGTTTGGCAGCCTGCTAGCGGTACTGTTCGGGCTGCTCGGCGCCACGCTCAAAAATTCTGCCTTCCCCCCGGCGCGCTTGCTCGGCACGCTTTATGCCGCCATCGTGCGCGGCGTGCCCGATGTGCTGTTCTTCCTGTTTTTCCCGCTTGCCTTCGAGCAGGCGGTGGAATGGGCGATGGCCAGCCAGGTCTGCACGCCCGAAACGCTGGCCGCCCAATCGGCCGCCTGGCCGCCCTGCAAGCAGGCCAATTGGCTGCTCAGCACGCCTGAATATTTGATCCTCGCCAGTGTGTCCCTCGGCATTGTCTATGGCGCTTTCGCCACCAATGTCATTCACGGCGCGCTGCGCGCGGTGCCTCGAGGCCAGCTGGAAGCCGCCCGCGCCTATGGCATGTCGAACGCCCAGGTGCTCTGGCGCATCCATATCCGCCAGATGTGGGTCTATGCCCTGCCGGGCCTGTCCAATGTCTGGATTTTGATCGTCAAGGCGACCTCGCTGCTGTCATTGCTGCAGATCGCCGATATCGTGCTTTGGGCCGATCGCCTGGGCGCGCCCAATTTCCTGCCCACCGTGGGCCTGGTGCATGACGATTGGCGCTGGCGCTATTATCTGGTGCTGTTCGTCTTTTATATTCTCGTGACCCTGGTGTCCGAGCGGGGCTTTGAGGCCCTGATGCGCCGGGCCGGCCGCGGCATTCTCGACGAGAGCCGCCGCTGATGGATATTTTCCTGGCCGAACTTACCGCCTTCGCCCCGGCCGTGCTGTTCAATATCTATTTCGCGCTCGTCTCCCTGCCGCTGGGCTTCGCTCTGGCGCTGCTGCTCGCCTTGGGCAAAGCCTCCCCCAATCCGCTGATTTCGCGGCTGTCGCGCATTTATATCTACGCGTTCCGCGGCTCGCCGCTGTTTATCCAGTTCTTCATGTTCTATTCACTGGCGCTCTCGCTCAACATCATCGTGTGGAAACCGTGGGGCGTATCCAATTGGGTGCTGCACCCCCTGTTTATCGGCCCGCTCGTGTTGATCCTCAACACCGCCGCCTATAGCGCCGAAATCTTCCATGGTGCCCTGCGCGCCGTGCCGCGCGGCGAGACCGAAGCCGCCCGCGCCTATGGCATGAGCCGTGCGCAACAATTCCGCTCGGTGACCTGGCCCAATATGATCGGCCTGGCTTGGCCTGCCTATACCAATGAAGTGGTGTTTCTGTTCCACGCCACGGCGATCGTCTATTTCGCCCTGCCCGTGATCGGCATGCAAATGGACCTGATGGTCACCGCCAAGTCGCGCTTCGAAAAAGACTATAATGCCTTCCTGCATTTTTCGGTCGCTGCACTCTATTTCCTGGCTGTTTCGCTGGTGGTGTTTTTCCTCTTCGGCCTGGTCTACAAACGCCTGATGCGCCACATGCCCGTTCAACCGCGGATGCGCTTCGCGCCCAAGTGGCTCCGCTGAGCCACGGCTCAACCATCTTTCCATCCAGCCGCCCAGCCTCCCACACGATCGGCCAAGCCATGACCTTCCAGCAACACCAGACCGTCCTGACTGGCGACACCCCCGGCGCCTCGGCCACGCTCTACAGCTATACCGCCGGCCCGCCCGACGCCCCCGTCAAGGTCCATCTGCAGGCGGCCTTGCATGCCGACGAGCAGCCTGGCACCATGGCGCTACACCATCTACTGCCCATGCTGCGCGATGCCGACGCTGCCGACCAACTCAAGGCCCGCTTTGTCGTTTTCCCCTCGGTCAATCCGCTTGGCCTGGGCAATATCACGCTGCGCCGTCATAACGGGCGCTACGACCTCGGCACCGGGCTCAACTATAATCGGCGCTGGCCCGATCTTTATCCCGCCATTGCGGCGGACATCGCCGGCAAACTGACCGATGATCCGGCCGTCAACATCGCCACCATTCGCGCTGCGGTCGCCGCCTTCATCGCTGCCCAGCGTCCAACATCGGCCACCCAACAGCTGCGCCTGCTCATCCTTCAATCGGCCCATGATGCCGACATCATGCTTGATCTGCATTGCGACGACGACAGCCTCAAGCACATCTTCACCTCCCCCGAGCTGATGCCCGGCCTGCAGGATCTGGCTGACTGGTTCGGTAGCACCGCCACGCTGACGGCCCAGGACAGCGGCGGCGGCTCGTTCGATGAGGTGCTGCCCATTCTTTATCGCCAGGCCCAGGCGGCCAATCCCGATTACCCCATCCCCGTGGCCGCGCAAACTGCGACGCTTGAATATCGCGGCCAGGCTGATGTGTTCGACACTACCGGCCGCGCCGACGCCAAAGGGCTGTTCGGCTTCTTCGCCGCTCGCGGCCTGATCGCGGCCGATCCTGGACTTCGTCCCGCTTCCGCCCCTGCTCCAGTGCCGTTCGACGCCACCGAGGTCGTGCGTGTCGATGCGCCCGGACTGCTCGCCTATCGGGTCGCCCTGGGCGATCGGGTCACCAGGGGCCAGCCAATCGCCGATCTGATCGCCATGGACGGTCCCGGCGCCTTCCTCGCGCGCCAGCCCATCCTGGCAGGTACGGATGGGTTCATCCTGTCGCGCACAGCGCTCAAATACGTCAAGCGCGGCAGCAATATCGCCAAGATCGTCGGCACCGAGCCGCTTGCCGCCCGCTCAGGAGGCTATCTGCTGGAGGATTAAGCGGCATTTGACCCCGGCCCGTGGAAGAGGCGAGCCTGCTACCCCACCAAGGCCAGTTGCGCAGGCTCCGTCTTGCCCGGCCGGCTCCGCCTCGGGACGACGGTCAGCAGATAATAAGGCATGTCGATAGGGTCCAGCGGCCGCGAAAAATAGAACCCCTGCAATTGATGGCACGCGATATCGCGCAGAAATTCGGCCTGTTCCTTGGTTTCCACGCCCTCGGCGGTAATCTTGAGCTTGAGCGTCTTGCCCAGCGAGGCAATGGCTTTAAGGATATCGCGCGCTACCGCATCGCTGCTCGATGCGTCCACGAACGAGCGGTCGATCTTGATCTTGTCGAATGGAAATTTCATGAGATAGCTCAAGCTGGAATAGCCGGTGCCGAAATCGTCCATGGCGATCGTTACGCCCAGCGTGCGCAATTGGGCTAGTTTCTCGATCACCTCGTCCGGATACTCCATCAGCAGCCCTTCGGTGATTTCGATTTCCAGCCGCTGCGGCGCAATCCCCGACAGCGCCAAAGCTTTTTTGACTACCGTGCAGATATCCGAGCGCCGAAAATGCTTGGCCGACAGGTTGACCGCGACCGTCAACTGCTCCGGCCAAGTCGCCGCTGCCAGACACGCCTGCTCGATCGCCCAGTCCCCGATATCCACGATCAGGTTGGACTGTTCGGCGATCGGGATAAAATCGGCCGGCTGTACCAGGCCACGGTCCGGATGGTTCCAGCGGATCAGCGCTTCGAAGCCGGTCGGCTGCCCGTCGCTCGCCGAAACCAGCGGTTGGTAATAAAGCAGCAATTCCTGGTTCCTGATGGCGTCGCGCAACTCGGCCTCCAGAAGTCGCCGGTTGCGCACTTCGTTGTCCATCTCGCTTTCAAAAAATCGGAACACCGAGCGGCCATCCGCCTTGGCGCGATACAGCGCCAGATCGGCATTGCGCAAAATCTGGTCGGGCCGCGTTCCGTTGACCGGCGCCATGGCAATACCGATGCTGAGCCCGATCGAGATCAGGTGGCCATCGATTTCATAAGGTTTGCGCACAGCATCAAGCAGGCGTGTGGCCAGCCCACCCAGATTGTCGGCAGTCGCCTCATTCGGCACGATGACGGCGAACTCGTCTCCACCCAGCCGCGCCACCACATCGGTCTCGCGCACCAGGTTCTGCACCCGCTTGGCGACCATGACCAGAAGCCTGTCGCCGGTCAGGTGCCCCCGTGTGTCGTTGACCGATTTGAATTGGTCGAGATCGAGGAACAACACCGAAAAAGGCGTGCCGTAGCGTTCGAGCCGTGCCACGGATTGATTGAGCTGATCGGTGAATTTGGTGCGGTTGAGCAGGCCCGTCATCGGATCATGATGCGCCAGTCGCGTGATCCGCCGCTCGGCGATCTTACGCTCGCTGACGTCTGAGCTGGTGCCGATATAGCCCAGATACATCCCGTTCTCGTCCAGGATTGGCTTGCCGGTCAGGGTCCACCAGCATTCGGGCCCGCCCGCTTCTACGCGCAGTTCGATATCCCGAAAACCGTGCCGACCTTGGATATCGAAAGCGATTTGTGCCAGCATCGGATCGCCGGGCGCGGTGATGCAGGCCAGAAATTCCACCAGATCGGCTCCCAAGAGCGTGTCCTCGGTCACGCCCGTAGCGCTGGTGAATCCTGCCGACAGCCGATTGATCGCCCCGCTGTCGTCAAAGCCCCAGATCCAGTCCGACTTGTTCTGCTCGAACTCGCGCATCAACAGGGCGGTGATCTGGCTGTTCTCCTGCACCAGACCGGGCGAAATGCGTGCCAGCACCGCGGCAAAAAGATAAAGCATGTTGATTGCACCAAGGCAGGCCAGCAGCGGCACAAACCGGTCACTGCCCCAGATCAGCACAAGCAGTATCGCGCTGACCATAAGCGAACCGGCCAGCAGGGCCAGCGTTGTCCACCCGATCGAGCGCAATTGCTGGCGCACCAGCTTGTGGCGGACGTGCGGCGCCAGCCCGCCCGCACCAATGGCACGGTCGACCAGTCTATTCGCCAACAAGACCAGCCCCGCGACGGGTGCATATAGAAAGACGCGCATCGCCTGATCTTGCCTGAGAGCATTTAATATTGCGTATGCACGACGCTGCGCAATCGATCGCCGTCATTCCACTGTCGAACAGGCCTCAAACGCCGAGCACGCCATGTTCCAGCGCCGTCATAACGCCACGCAATTCCGCCAATCCCTTCATTCGCCCGATCGTCGGATAGCCCGGCTGCGAGCGCCGACCCAGATCGTCCATGATGTCCTGGCCATGGTCGGGCCGCATCGGAATGGTGTGGTCGGACCGCCCTGCGGCCCTGCGCTTTTTCTCCTCGCGCACTATCGCCGCGATCAGCGCTACCATATCCGTGTCGCCGCCCAGATGCTCGGCCTCGTGGAACGAGCCGGCGATGGCGTCACCGTCACGCTTGACGTTGCGCAGGTGCAGGAAGTGCACCTTATGGCCCAGCCGCTCCATCATCCCGGGCAAGTCGTTGTCTGGCCGCGCGCCCAGTGAGCCCGAGCACAGCGTCATCCCGTTGGCCGGGCTGTCCACCGCGTCGAGCATGGTTGCATAGTCCGCCTCGATCGACATCACTCTCGGCAGGCCCAGCATCGCAAACGGGGGATCGTCGGGGTGGCAGCATAGCCGCATCCCGAGCTCCTCGGCCGTCGGCACCACCGCCTCGAGGAAATCCACGAAATGCGCCCGCAACCGCTCGGCGGAGATCGCGCCATATTCATTCAGATGCGCCCGCAAATCGTCTAGCGTCATCGATTCGGTCGATCCGGGCAGACCCATGGTCACATTGCGCGCCAACGCCTTTTTGCCCGCCTCGTCCAGCCGCGCAAAACGCCGTCCGGCCTCGTCGGCGACCAGGTTGCCGTAGTCGGCGGCCGCACCCGGTCGCTCGAGGATATGGATATCGAACACCGCGAAATCGTTGATATCGAAACGCATACACGAGCCGCCATTGGGCAGCGTCCAGCGCAGATCGGTGCGCGTCCAGTCCAGCACCGGCATGAAATTGTAGCAGATCACCGCAATGCCGCTATCGCATAGGTTGCGCATCGAAGTCTTGTAGTTTTCGATATGGGCGCGCCAATCGCCCTTCTGCTTTTTCATGTCCTCGGTAACTGGCAGGCTCTCGACCACGTCCCAGGTGAGCCCCGATGGCGTTCCGTCCTTGCGCGTGCCGATCTCGCCATGCCGCCTGGCGATTTCCTCGGGTGTCCATACTACGCCATTGGGCACATGGTGCAGCGCACTGACCACGCCCGCGGCGCCGGCCTGGGTAATGTCATCGATCGAGGTCAGGTCCTGCGGGCCGAACCACCGCCATGTCTGTCGCAAGGCATCCCTCCACGCTTGTATGGAAGTGATTTGCCACACCGCCACGCTTCGATAAAGCGCTAAGCTTCAGGTCATCGTGCGTTTATCGCAAATCCTTGTCGTAGACGAATTTGGGCATTTCCCATTTCATCATGATCGCCGTCACACGCAGCGAAAACCCGACCACCACCGCTCCGGCGATCACGAGGTCATGCGGCCAGCCCAGTTCTAGCCCCGCGTAATACAGCGCCCCCGTCAGCGCCGAAACCGTGGCGTAAAGTTCACCGCTGAACACCAGCGGAATGTCGTTGCACAACACATCGCGCAAGATGCCGCCCACAATGCCCGTCAGCATGCCCGCGACGATTACGATGACCGGATGCACCCCCATCGCCATGCCCACATTGCACCCGATGATCGAAAACACCACCAGCCCGAGCGCATCGAGCAGCAGGAACGGCCAGCGCAACCGATGCACGATCCGGGCAATGGCGATGGTCAGCAGCGCCGCCCCGCAGCTAAGCACCAGCAGATAAGGATTTTCCACCCAACTCAGCGGATAGTGCCCCAGGATGATATCGCGCGCCGACCCGCCCCCCAGCGCCGTTACGCAGGCGAGTACGCAGACCCCAAACCAGTCCATCTTGCGCCGGCCGGCCGCCAGTGCCGCCGTCATCGCCTCCACCGTGACGGCGACATAAAAGATCATGGTCAGCATGGGCGCCCTCGCGGCGGAAACCGGGTTGTCGCGACGTCAGTGCCGGATCATGGTTCCTCATCAAGAGGATGTTGATCATGCCAAAGCCGCCTAGCGTCAAGGCCCTCGAAACGTTCGGCCGCGTCCGCCTGTCGCCCAGCTTCTTCATGCGCGATTTTCTCTATTCGGAGATCGCCGTCATCAACGGCTTCCTCAATTTCCCGGACGATCCCGACCTCGCCATCGCCAGCGGCAAGATGCTTTGCGAGACCTTGCTCGAGCCGTTGCAGGCCCGCTTCGGCCGCCTCTCCGTGCGCTCCGCCTATCGCTCGCCAGAGGTCAACGCATTCGGCAATCGCCACAAGCTCAATTGCGGCAGCAATGACAGCAATCATGCCGGCCACATCTGGGACCGCCGCGACGCCGCCGGCCGCAAGGGCGCCACAGCCTGCATCATCGTCAACCGCTTCATCCTATTATGAACGCACCGGCGACTGGGAAGCCATCGCCTGGTGGGTGCATGACCACCTGCCTTACTCGGACATGGAATTCTTCCCCCAGTTCGCTGCCTTCAACCTGCAATGGCGCGAGGATCCGATCCGCCAAGTCCTGAGCTACATCCCGCCGCGCCGAGGAAGGCTGACCGGCCCTGGCAATCCCAACTGGTCCGGAACCCACGCTGTGGCCTATGCCGCAATGCTGGAAGAAATCGGCTAGGGACCCCTCATCCGCCCTCGCTTTTGCGGGGCAGGATCTTTGGTCGAGGGGTTCTTCCCAAATAGCTAAACTACAAGAAATCCGCCCGCGCCGGCGTAAACACGTCCACCAGCCGCCCCGCTTCCAGCGCCCGCACTCCGTGCACCAGCCCGCTCGGCACGATGAAACTGCCTCCGGTGCTTACCGTTTCGGTGACCCCATCGATGGTCACCTCGAAGCGTCCCTCAGCCACATAGCTCACTTGCACATGGGGATGGCTGTGCAGCGCGCCAATTGCCCCGGCATCGAAGGCAAATTCCACCTGCATCATTTCGCTCGTGTGGATCAGCACCCGCCGCCGGTTGCCCGGCGCCAGTTCGACCCATTGGGCCGCACCGGCCTGTGCAAACACCTTGCTCATCAGATATGGATCGCCCCATCTTGCAGCGACAACGCCGCCTCGCGCACCGCCTCGGACAATGTGGGATGCGCATGGGTCGTGCGCGACAAATCCTCGGCCGAGCCGGAAAATTCCATCAGTACCACCAGTTCGTGGATCATATCGCCGGCATTCTTGCCCACAATATGGGCCCCCAGCACCCGATCCGTCTCCACATCGGCGAGAATTTTGACGAAACCCTGCGTTGCCAGCATCGCCTTGGCGCGCCCATTGGCGGAGAACGGAAACTTGCCGATCTTGTAGTCCACCCCCTCCGCCTTGAGCTCGTCCTCGGTCTTGCCCACCGAGGCGATCTCGGGATTGGTGTAAACTACCGCCGGAATCGCATGGTAGTTTACGTGCCCCGCCTGCCCCGCCAGGATTTCGGCCACCGCGATACCCTCATCCTCGGCCTTGTGCGCCAGCATCGGCCCGGCAATCACGTCCCCGATGGCGTAGATGCCATCCACCGAGGTCTTGTAGTGCCCATCGACCCGCACGCGGCCCCGCTCATCCAGCGCCACGCCCACGATATCGAGCCCCAGCCCCTCCGTGAACGGCTTGCGCCCGATCGCCACCAGTGCGACGTCGGCCTCGAGGACTTCCTCGTCCCCGCCCGCCGCCGGCAACACCTTTACCTTGAGCGAGCCATCATCGGCGCGGTCGATCCCCGCAACCTTGCTCGACAGCTTGAACTCCATGCCCTGCTTTTGCAGCATGCGCTGGAATTGCCGTGCCACTTCGCTGTCCATCCCCGGCAGGATCCGATCGAGATATTCCACCACGGTCACCTGGCTACCCAGCCGCGCCCATACCGAACCCAGCTCCAGCCCGATTACGCCGGCGCCGATCACCAAAAGCCTGCCCGGAACCTGCTCCAGCGCCAATGCGCCTGTCGAGGTCACTATGCGCTTTTCGTCGATCTCGATCCCCGGCAAATTCGCCGATACCGATCCCGAGGCAATGACGATCGTCTTGGTCTCGATGTCCTCTCGCGCGCCGTTTTCCGGAGTCACGAATACCTTGCCGGGCGCAGCGATAGTCCCGATGCCGCGAAAGCGGGTGATCTTGTTCTTCTTGAACAGATAATCCACCCCGCCCACATTGGCGGCCACCGTTTCTACCTTGTGGTTCATCATCTGCGGCAGGTTCAATTCCGGCGCCGGAATCTCGATGCCCAGCGCCTTAAAGCCGTGCTTGGCCTCCTCGAACATTTCGCTGGCATGCAACAGCGCCTTGGACGGGATGCAGCCGATATTGAGGCAGGTACCCCCCAGCGTGCTCCACTTTTCCACCACCGCCACCTTGAGGCCCAATTGCGCCGCCCGGATTGCCGCGACATAGCCGCCCGGGCCTGAGCCGATGATGGTGAGATCGAACGCGTCTGCCATGAGATTGCCCCAATAACCGTCAGGTCTGCCTAGTGCTGCTGGCTCACGGCCACGCGGACCGCCAACAGAATAAATGTAATGCCGGTCACCCGATTAAACCATCGGCCCAACCGGAAAAAGCCCTGCCTAATATTGGCCGTCGTAAAGAACACCGATACCAGCGCGAACCAGGCAAACAGCATGATGCTCATGCACGCGACATAGACAATTTTGACCTCGCCTGCCGTTTGTGCCGACACTAGCGTGGTGAACAGCGCGAGGAAAAACAGCACCGCCTTGGGATTGAGCAGATTGGTCAAAAAGCCCAGCCCGAAGGCCGCCCAGTCGCCGCGTTTGACGTCACCTGCAACCGCAATATCTGGCGCCGTCGGCGGCGCACTGCGCAGCGCCGAAAGCGCCAGCCACATCAGATAGGCTGCACCTGCCCATTTCAGAATATTGAACAGCAGCAGCGACTGCCCCACGATCACCCCGACGCCTAAGAGCGTATAACTGCCGTGCACCAGGATCGATGCGGCAATGCCGGCCGAAGTGAACAGCGACGCGCGACGGTCGTGGGCGATGGCCTGGCGCAGCACCATCGCGAAATCGGCGCCTGGAATGACCGCATTGATGCCGAAGGCCAACATCAGGCCGGCCCATTCCAGCCATGGGAACGCCATTGTCTCACCGCGCCGTTATATCACGCTCCATCCCTACACAGGACGCCTCGTCCGCGAAAGCCAAATCCAGCTGTTACTGTCGCCGTGGCGCAACGATTATTGCGAGGCTATCTCCTGTGCCCGCTTCAACGGCGCGGCCAGTTGCTTGTCGATGTCAAGCGCTCCGCTCTCAACCTCGCCGAGGAATTTGCGGCAAAAGGTGTCCTTGTCGCCGGCCTGATTGTAGGCGCTCATGATCTGCGTGCCGCCATAAGTTTCAGCCGCTTCCAGCTGGCCGGGTACACCGCCGCCCAGCCGGTCGATCACCCGGTCCGCCAGTTCGAGAAACCCCACATTGCGCAAATACCAGTTGTCGCCCGCCGTCTCGTAAGCACTGTCGAGGCCCGTCGTCTCATAACAATGGGACGTCATGGCCGAAACGATGGCGGCCGAACCGTGAAACGCCATCAGTTCTCCCACCAGTTGGGGATCGTTGTCCTGCCCCAGCGCCATGCCGCCCAGCGTCATCACCATTGCCGCGCCCGCGACTGCCCTCAAACCTGCCAACCACACCACTCCGACACCAATCCCAATCACGCGCAACATCAGCTTGGCGTGGCTGATACCGGCAAATCCTTGCCCACCCATTGCCGATCCGGTGCAGCGTGATCACTTTTGCCGGAGATCGCGTTTATGGCGTGCTGGCGCGGCCACCGCTGACATTGATGACCGAGCCGGTGGTATAGCTGGCTTCGTCCGACAGCAGCCAAATAATCGCCTTGGCAACTTCCTCGGCCGTGCCGGCGCGGGGAATAGGCAACGATGGTGCCATCCGTTCCGCCCTGTCGGGATCGCCGCCGGCGCCGTGAATATCGGTGGCGATAATCCCCGGCCGCACACCGTTGACGCGAATGCCCTCGCCCGCCACTTCCAGCGCCAAGCCTACCGTGAAGGTATCGATTGCTCCCTTGGCCGCAGCATAATCCACATAATTGTTGGGTGCACCCAGCTTGGCTGCAGCCGAGCTTACATTGACGATCGCACCGCCCTTGCCGCCAAACTTGGTCGACATCCGCTTGACGGCGCGCCCGGCGCACAGGATCGACCCATAGGTATTGATGGCGAACATCCGCTCCAGCCGCGCTAGGGTCAGCTCGTCGACCCGGGTCGCCAGATCGACCACGCCGGCATTGTTGACCAGGCCGGTCAATGTCCCCATGCGATCGGCGGCCGCGAAAATCTGGTCGATATCCGCCTCGAGCGCCACGTCGCCGCGCACCGCAGCCGCCTCGCCCCCCTTGGCATGGATCGCCGCGCAAACCGCTTCCGCTGCCGTGACATTGCCAGCATAATTAACGATGACACTATAGCCCCGCTCCGCCGCCAGCAGCGCCGTCGCCGCCCCGATCCCTCGCGATGCACCCGTGACGACAAGAACATTGTCGGACATGAAACCCTCCCTTTCGCGGAAATGACGTCGTGAGAAGTGAAGCTCCGTGCGCAGCACATTAGCGGCAGGTGCCAAGCAAAAAGGCGCAGTCGCCTGCGCCCTCTTCAAACCCAATACGCCAACCCTTAAAGGTCCAGCACCAGCCGCTCCGGTGCTTCGAGGCTTTCCTTGACCCGCACCAGGAACGTCACCGCTTCTTTGCCGTCGACGATCCGGTGATCATAGCTGAGCGCCAGATACATCATCGGGCGCACCACGACCTGCCCGTTCACCGCCACCGGCCGTTCCTGGATCTTATGCATGCCCAGAATGCCCGATTGCGGCGCGTTCAGGATCGGCGTCGACATCAACGAGCCATAGACCCCACCATTGGAGATGGTGAACGTGCCGCCCTGCATGTCGGCCATCGACAACTGCCCGTCGCGCGCCTTCTTGCCCAGCGCATTGATCGATTTTTCGACTTCGGCGATCGACATCTGGTCGGCGTTGCGCACCACCGGCACCACAAGGCCTTTGTCCGTCCCTACGGCCACCCCGATATGGGCATATTGCTTGTAGATCAGCTCGTCGCCATCGATCTCGGCGTTGAGCGAGGGGATCTCCTTGAGCGCATGGACCACGGCCTTGGTGAAAAAGCCCATGAAGCCCAGCTTGACGCCATGCTTTTTCTCAAACAATTCCTTGTAGGACGCCCGCAAGTCCATGACCGGCTTCATGTCCACTTCGTTGAAAGTGGTCAGCATAGCCGCCGTGTTCTGCGCATCCTTGAGCCGGCGCGCGATGGTCTGACGCAGCCGGGTCATCTTGACCCGCTCCTCCCGCGAGGCGTCGTCGGCAGTGCTCGGCGTGCGTGGCGCAGCAGGAGCCTTGGGCGGCTCCACCGGCTTAGGCGCGCCTGCCGTGACTTCGGGCGCCTTGACAGCCGGGGCCGAAGCGGGAGCCGCCTGGTACACCGCCGGCGCTCCGCTGGTATCGAGCGGTGAAGCCGCTACCTGTGCTGCCGGTTTGCCGCCTGCCTGCAGCACATCTTCCTTGAGCACCTGCCCGCGCTTGCCGGACCCATCGACATCGGCGCCGTTGAGGCCCTTTTCGTTGAGCAGTTTTTGCGCCGACGGTGCCGGCGGCATGCTCGTGGCGGTCACTGGCGCGGCAGCAGGCTGCGCCTGGATGGGCTCTGGCCCGGCCGCATTGTTGGCAGGCGTCGCGGCTTTGGCCTCGGCCGGCGCCACTGGCGGTGGGCTACCAACGCCCGCCCCTGCCCCACCGATGGCACCCAACAGCGCTCCCACATCGACGGTATCGCCAGGATTGGCCGCAATGGCTTCGAGTACGCCGGCCGACGGCGCCGGCACTTCGATGGTCACCTTGTCGGTTTCCAGTTCCACGATCGGCTCGTCGGCGGCGACATTGTCGCCCACCTTCTTGAACCATTGTCCGATCGTGGCTTCGGTGACGCTCTCGCCCAGGGTCGGCACCCGGATTTCGGTCGACATAATTGGCAGGTCCTTTTCTTATGTCCCAAGACGCCCCTGAGCGGGACGCCGCAAACTAGCGCGTTATGATGGCGCTTCAAAGCGCCTTCGATCAGGTCGCGTAGGCCTCGTCGAGGAACGCCTGCAACTGCGCCAGATGCGTGCGCATCAGGCCCGTTGCCGTCGAGGCCGAGGCCGGCCGGCCGACATAGCGCACGCGCTGCCCGTTGCGGCCCATTTGGTCGAACACCCATTCCACATAGGCTTGAATGAACGCCCACGCGCCCATGTTCTTGGGCTCCTCCTGGCACCAGACGATTTCCGCATTGGGGAAACGGTTGAGCTCATCCAGCAAAGCCTTGGCCGGGAACGGATAGAGCTGTTCCAGCCGCAAGAGGTAAACGTCGTTCAGCCCCTTCTTCTCGCGGTCCTCCAGCAGGTCATAATAGACCTTGCCGGTGCATAACACGACGCGGCGAATTTTATCGTCGCTCGCCAGCCGTACCGTTGTCTTGGGCGCGCCTGGCGCTTCTGCATCATCCCACAACAGGCGGTGGAAGCACGAATCGGGCCCTAACTCGTTGAGCCCCGAAGTCGCCCGTTTGTGCCGTAACAAGCTCTTGGGCGTCATCAGGATCAGCGGCTTGCGGAAATCGCGGTTCACCTGCCGACGCAGCGCATGGAAATAGTTGGCCGGCGTCGTGCAATTGGCCACCTGCATATTGTCTTCCGCACACAGTTGCAGGAACCGCTCCGGTCGCGCCGAGGAATGCTCGGGACCCTGCCCCTCATAGCCATGCGGCAACAGCATCACCAGCCCGCTCATGCGGAACCACTTGCGCTCGCCCGAGGAGATGAACTGGTCGATCACCACCTGCGCGCCGTTGACGAAATCGCCGAACTGGGCTTCCCAGATGGTCAGCGCCTTCGGCTCGGCCAGCGAATAACCGTATTCGAACCCGAGCACCGCTTCTTCCGAGAGCATCGAGTTGATGACCTCGTAGCGCGCCTGGCTGTCGCTCAGATTGTTGAGCGGGGTATAGGTGTGGTCATCCACCTGATCGTTCAGCACCGAATGGCGCTGGCTGAAGGTTCCCCGTTCCACGTCTTGCCCCGACAGGCGCACCGGATGGCCTTCGCTCACCAGCGTGCCGAATGCCAAGGCTTCCGCCGTCGCCCAGTCGATGCCCTCACCAGCCTCGATCGCGGCCAGGCGATTGTCCATGAACCGCTTGACAGTCTTGTGCACGTTGAAATCGGGCGGCACGTAGCTCAGCTTCTGCCCAAGCTTTGCCAGCGTATCAATGCCCACGCCGGTATCGCCCCGGCGCGGGCCGTCCTTCTCGGCGGGCTTGAAATCCTTCCACACGCCATCGAGCCAGTCGGCCTTGTTCGGTCGATAATCCTGTCCCGCCTGGAACTCGCCTTCCAGATGTGTGCGCCACCCGGCCTTCTGCGCTTCGATGTCTTCGGCGCTCAGCAAGCCTTCGGCGATCAACTTTTCCGAATAGATCTCGAGCGTGGTCTTGTGCGCCCGGATCTTGGAATACATCATGGGCTGGGTGAACGATGGCTCGTCGCCCTCGTTGTGCCCGAAGCGGCGATAGCAGAACATGTCCACTACCACCGGTCGCCCGAACTTCTGCCGGAACTCCACCGCTACCTTGGCCGCGAACACCACCGCTTCCGGATCGTCCCCGTTTACATGCAAGACCGGCGCTTCGATCATCTTGGCGACGTCAGTCGGATAGGGCGACGAACGCGAATACAGCGGGCTCGTGGTGAACCCGATCTGGTTGTTGATCACGAAATGGATGGATCCGCCCGTCCGGTGCCCCTTGAGCCCGCTCAGGCCCAGGCATTCGGCGATCACGCCCTGTCCGGCAAACGCGGCATCGCCATGCAGCAACAGCGGCAGCACCATGGTGCGATCCGGCTTGCCGTCCGTCGCGATATTGATCAGCTTGCCGTCGGGGGAAATGTGCTGGTCCTGCTTGGCGCGCGCCTTGCCCAGCACCACCGGATCGACGATTTCCAGATGGCTGGGATTGGCGGTCAGCGACAGATGCACCTTGTTGGCATCGAACTCACGGTCCGACGAAGCGCCCAGGTGATACTTGACGTCGCCTGAGCCTTCCACGTCCTCGGGATAAAACGCGCCGCCCTTGAACTCATGAAACAGCGCCCGGTGTGGCTTGTGCATCACCTGGGTCAAAACGTTCAGCCGGCCACGATGGGCCATGCCCAGGACGATATCCTTGATCCCCATGGCGCCGCCGCGCTTGATGATCTGCTCAAGCGCCGGGATCAGCGATTCCGATCCATCCAGGCCAAACCGCTTGGTACCGGTAAACTTGACGTCGAGGAACTTCTCGAACCCCTCCGCTTCGATCAGCTTGGACAGGATCGCCTTCTTGCCTTCAGGCGTGAACGAAATTTCCTTTTCCGGCCCCTCGATGCGCTCCTGGATCCACTGTTTGGCCTCGGGATCCGAGATATGCATGAACTCGATGCCGAGCGTGCCGCAATAGGTGCGTTCCAGGATCGCCAGCATTTCGGGGATGGTGGCGTATTCCAGCCCCAGATAGCCATCGATGAAAATCTTGCGCGAAAAATCGGCTTCGGTGAAGCCATAGCTCTTGGGGTCGAGTTCGGGCGCCGGCTCGTCGGCCTTGAGCTTGAGCGGATCGAGATCGGCATGCAGATGCCCGCGCATGCGATAGGCCCGGATCATCATGATGGCGCGGATCGAGTCGCGTGTGGCCTGCAACACGTCGCCAGGCGTTGCCGCCGGAGCGCCGGTGGCCTCGGCCTTTTTGGCCAGCACTTTTTCAGTCTTGACGACGATGTCGCCCCAATTGCCATCCAGAGCGCTGACCAGTTCGCCATTGGCGCTTTGCGGCCAGTCGTTCCGGCTCCAACTCGGCCCATCGACGTTTTTCTGGGCGTCGGGGCCGCTATCGTCCAGCTTGCCGAAAAAACCGGCCCAGGTCGGATCGACGCTGTCCGGATCGGTCTTGAACCGGGAGTAAAGTTGTTCGATGTAATCGGCGTTGCCGCCGTAAAGAAATGAAGTCAGCAAGAACTCGTCGTTCTTTTCTTGTCGTGCCATCGCTTTTGTCGCGAGGCCCACGCCCCGCCATCCTTCTCAACGGGCCGAACCAGCCGGCCTTACGCGGTCCTCAAATTCGGTTGGATACTGACCGCTTATCCTTAGTATCCTGTTAAGTGTTGCAGACCCTGAGCGGGACTGCGGCTCAATTCACATTCACCACTGCAGACACACCGCTGACCTACCACCATTCTGTGTCCGAAGCGCGACCAACATTGGTCGAATCCTTGGTGTCACATCTCCGAAGTTAGGGCCCGATCAAGTCCTTCCGTCTCAGCCCTTCAGCACTTCCGCCAGCGTCCTGCCGATCCGCGCCGGCGATGCCGCCACCTTGATCCCTGCGGCTTCCATCGCCGCGATCTTGTCCTCGGCTCCGCCCTTGCCGCCCGAAATGACGGCGCCGGCATGGCCCATGGTACGCCCCTTGGGCGCTGTCAGCCCAGCGATGAACCCGGCCATCGGCTTCTTGCGGCCTTTCCTGGCTTCATCGATCAAGAACTGCGCCGCGTCTTCCTCGGCCGACCCGCCGATTTCACCAATCATGATGATCGACTTCGTCGCTTCGTCGGCCAGGAACATCTCCAGGATATCGATGAATTCGCTGCCCTTGACGGGGTCGCCGCCGATACCCACGGCAGTAGTCTGGCCAAGGCCCTCATTGGTGGTCTGGAACACTGCTTCATAGGTAAGCGTACCGCTTCGAGAAACAATCCCCACCGACCCTTTGGAAAAGATCGAGCCGGGCATGATGCCGATCTTGCATTCCTCCGGCGTCATCACGCCGGGGCAGTTCGGCCCCAGCAGCCGCGATTGCGATCCAGCCAGCCGCGCCTTGACCCGCACCATGTCGAGCACCGGAATGCCCTCGGTAATACACACGATCAGCGGAATTTCCGCCTCGATCGCCTCGATGATGGCGTCGGCCGCGCCGGGCGGCGGCACATAGACCACCGACGCATTGGCGCCCGTGCGCGCCTTGCCCTCGGCGACGGAGGCAAACACCGGCAATGACGCCGATGCATCGACACCGCTGGTCCAGGTCTCGCCGGCCTTTTTAGGGTTCACCCCGCCCACCATCTGGGTGCCGAAATAGGCCAGTGCCTGCTCCGTGTGGAACGTCCCGGTCTTGCCGGTCAGCCCCTGCACGAGCACCTTGGTGTTTTTGTCGACGAGAATGGACATGGATTTTCCTACAGTCTTCGGAGTTCGGTGACGGTCTTATCGCTGACGGCATTGCCGGTATTGATCGTCGTTGCAGGCTCCACCATGAGCACGATCGGCTCATGGGTCAGCGCGCGTGGCCGATGCTCGGTGGCCTTGGGCACGACGACGAATTCACCCTCGCCCAATTCCACCACGCCATCCCTGAAATCGATGGCGATCCGTCCCTTGAGCACCAGGAACGCCTCGTCCTCGTGTTCATGGGCATGCCAGTCGAAGACCGGACCGAATTTGGCGATCTTGATCTGGCTATCGTTTATCTCGCCAGCAATATGGGGCTGCCACACGCCGTTAATCCCAGCTTCGGCCGCCTCGACCAGATTGATCTTGCGAGGCACCATCGACTTAGCCCTTCACCGCCGCAACGATCTTCTGCGCTGCATCGTCCAGATCGTCGGCGGAGATGACGTTCAACCCGCTCTTGTTGAGGATGTCCTTGCCTTCCTTGACGCGCGTGCCTTCCAGCCGCACGACCAGCGGCACCTGCAGGCCCACTTCCTTGACCGCGGCGATCACGCCTTCGGCAATGACGTCGCAGCGCATGATGCCGCCGAAGATATTGACCAAAATGCCTTCGACGGCCGGGTCGGCGGTGATGATCTTGAATGCCGCCGTCACCTTCTCCTTGGTAGCGCCGCCACCCACGTCGAGAAAGTTTGCCGGCTCGGCGCCGTAAAGCTTGATGATGTCCATCGTGGCCATTGCCAGCCCGGCGCCATTGACCATGCAGCCGATATTGCCATCGAGCGCCACATAGGCCAGATCGAACTTGGAGGCCTCGATTTCCTTGGCGTCTTCCTCGCTCAGGTCGCGCAGGTCCTTGAGTTCATCGTGGCGGAACGCGGCATTGTTGTCGAAGCTGACCTTGGCATCGAGCACGCGCAAATGCCCATCGGCCATCACAATCAGCGGATTGACCTCAAGCAGGCTCATGTCGGTTTCGACAAAAGCCTTGTAGAGAATGGGAAACAGCATGGCCGCATCCGCCTTGGCGTCGCCATCCAGCTTGAGCGCCGCAACGATTTCGGCCACGTCCTTACCGGTCACGCCGGCCAGCGGATCGATATCCACCGCGATGATCTTGTTCGGCGTGTCTTCGGCAACGGCCTCGATATCCATGCCGCCTTCGGTCGAGACTACGAAGGATACTCGTCCGGTGGACCGATCCACCAGTAAGGAACAGTAGAGCTCGCGTGCGATATCGGCGCCGTCCTCGATATACAGGCGGTTGACCTGCTTGCCGGCCGGGCCGGTCTGTTTGGTCACCAGCGTGTTGCC
>NZ_CAXTKA010000015.1:0-81871 GCF_964244875.1 uncultured Devosia sp. | reverse complement strand
TCTCGCACTCTAAACCAAACCCATGAGGCACGTCTCGCCGCATGCCGTTTGACTGTCATTCAACCGCCCGGCACAACCGCGCGGCGCCTCGGCACGTCCACGCTCCCGTCTTGCGAACGCCTCGTCTTTCAGGCACATCGACGCCATCCAGACACCACCAAGGATTGCGACCATGGCTCATCCGGTTTCCCCCCTCGCCCCCAAGACCTATCCGGAATTGTCCACCATAGCCGGTGTTCGCTTTGCCACGGCTCAGGCCGGCATCAAGTACCAGAACCGCACCGATGTGCTGCTGGTGGCATTGGATCCCGGCACCAGCGTTGCCGGCGTCGTCACCCGCTCCAAATGCCCTTCGGCCGCCGTCGACTGGTGCAAGGCCAATCTCGGTGGCGGCATGGCCCGCGCCCTCGTCGTCAATTCGGGCAATGCCAATGCCTTTACCGGCGCCAAGGGACAAAAATCGGTCGAGCTGACCGCCGAGCTCGCCGCCCAGGCCATCGGCTGCACGCCGGCCGAAGTCTTCCTCGCCTCCACCGGCGTCATCGGCGAACCGCTCGATGCCAACAAGTTCGCCAGCGTGCTCGACCAGATGGCCACCCGGCTTGGCGACACCTCCTGGATGGATCCCGCCAAGGCCATCATGACCACCGACACCTTTCCCAAGCTTGCCACCGCCACCGTCGACATTGACGGGACAGAGGTGCGCATCAACGGCATCGCCAAGGGCAGCGGCATGATCGCGCCCGACATGGCCACCATGCTCGCCTTCGTCTTCACCGACATGCCCATCGCCGCCCCGGTGCTGCAGGCGCTGCTCGCCCGCCACGTCCAGACTAGCTTCAACGCCATTACCGTCGATAGCGACACCTCGACCTCCGATACCCTTTTGGCCTTCGCCACCGGCCAGGCCGCCGGCATCGCACCCCTTGCCGACATCGACGACCCCCGCGCCGAAACCTTCGGCGAGGCGCTGCGCGACGTGCTGTTCGATCTGGCCATCCAGGTCGTGCGCGATGGCGAAGGCGCCACCAAGCAGGTGTCCATCCATGTCGAAGGCGCCACCTCCGATGCCAGTGCCTTCCGCATCGCCAAGGCCATCGCCGATAGCCCCCTGGTCAAGACCGCCATTGCCGGCGAGGACGCCAATTGGGGCCGCGTCGTCATGGCCGTCGGCAAGGCCGGCGAGCCCGCCGACCGCGACAAGCTGGCAATCCGGTTCGGCGACCTGCTGGTCGCCAGGGACGGCGAACGCGCCCCCCTCTATGACGAGGCCGCCACCAGCGCCTATATGAAGGGGCAGGACCTTGAACTGACCGTCAGCCTGGGCCTCGGCATTGGCGCCGCTACCGTCTATACCTGCGATCTGACCCATGGCTACATCACCATCAATGGCGATTATCGGAGCTGAGATGATCTATCCCAGCCCCCACGATATCGAGACTGCTGCGCTCAGGGCCTGGCCCGGCATCGAGGTCGAATGGGATGGCGCCTGGGTGCGCCGCGCCGCCGGCGGCTATACCAAGCGCGCCAATTCCCTGCAGTGTTTCGATCCGGTTGACGGCGCCGACGCTCGACAGCGGCTGGACCTCGCCGTCGAATGGTTCCGGGCGCGCGCCTTGCCGCCGGTCGTCCGCTCGACCCCGCTCGACAGTCCAGCCCTCAACGCCGTGCTCGATGCGAACGGCTGGACCGTCATCGACCACAGCCACCTCTATGCGACCCCGATCGGCGCGCCCGAACCCGACGCCCAGGGGCGCATTTCGTCCGTCCTGGACCCCCAATTCCTGGCCGCCCAGCAAGGATTGCGCGGCTACGATGACGCCACCCTTGCCCGCCTCAGGGCCTTGCTGGCGGCCATGGCCGTGCCCGCGGCCGGCATCGTGGTCCACCGCGACGGCGCCCCGGTCGCCACGGGCCTGATGGCGGTGGCCGACGGCATCGTCGTTGCTGGCAATGTCATCACCGACCCCGGCCGCCGCCGTCAGGGCCTGGCTGCGGCCATGATGCAGACCGGCCTGGCCTGGGCGAAAGCCCAGGGCGCGCATACGGCAGCGCTCAATGTCCAGGCCGGCAACGCGGCCGCCAAGGCGCTCTACGCGTCGCTCGGCTACCGGCACCGCTACGACTACGCCTATCGCGTGCCCGGTCCTCCATGAGCCAGAACCCCATCCTGCTCGTCGTCGCCTGTGCCCTGGTCGATGCCGACCGGCGCGTGCTCATCGCCCAGCGTCCGCCCGGCAAGTCCTTGGCCGGCCTTTGGGAATTCCCCGGCGGCAAGCTCGAACCCGGCGAGTCCCCCGAAGCGGCGCTGATCCGCGAACTGGAGGAGGAACTGGGTATTTCTACCCAGACCGCGTGTCTGGCTCCGGTATCTTTCGCAAGTCACTCTTACGAGAGCTTTCACCTGTTGATGCCACTTTATGCCTGCCGGAAATGGCAAGGTCAGCCCCAGGCCAGGGAACACACCGCGCTCAAATGGGTGCGCCCGCAGGCCCTGCGCGACTATCCCATGCCGCCGGCCGACGCGCCATTGATCGCCGCTCTGTGCGATCTTCTCTAGGCTTGGCGAGGGGTGACGCAAGACCAACCGACGGGGGCCGGGGGTAAGCATGCCAGATGCGCCGATTGCACGATTCGTGACCGAGGAAGCCGGGGCCACGGCCATCGAATATGGCCTGATCGCCGCCCTGCTCGTCGTGGCGCTGATCTCCACCTTTGCCTTGATGGGAACCAGCATCGAGCAGCTTTATGCCAGCGGCACCGGCAGCGCGGCGGCAGTCTTCTCCGCAGCGGCCGACAGCCTGCCCTGACGCCGTTACTGCAGCGTTACCATCTTGTACTTCTGCCCCGCGACCACCGGATCGCCCGGGAACAAATCATTGATGATATAGAACAATTCGCTCCCTCGGCTCAGCCCTGCCATCTGCCGCGCCAGCCCATCGGCGGTGTCGCCGGCCTTGGCGGTCACGACCCTGACGCCCACCTTGCGGATTTGCGCCAGATCGGTCGGATCGGTCCGCCTGAAGCTTTTCAGCGTCGCCAGGGCGCCCTCGGCAAACCGCGCGCTGTCGGCCTTGGCGGCAAAGATGAACCGATAGACCTGCCCGTCCAGCCGCATCACCGAAACCCGGAAGAACCACTGATCCGTCTGCGCCATGCCCGAGGCCATCTCGACGCCGTTGAAGGTCTGCGTGGTGACGCTGTCCGCCTTGAGCCCGGCGATCCAGCCCGATTTCAGATAATCGGCCAGCCCCACGCTGCTCGCCACCTCGGCGCTGTCGAACCGCACCGCCTCGCCGTCGCCCGCCACGCCGACCACCGCACTTTGCGAATTTTGCAGCGTATAGCCCTGCGGCACCGAAAAGGTGAACTTGCTGGCACTGTGGATGAACTGCCGCCCCACGATCGAGCCCTGCGCCACGCTGTCGCCAAAGGTGATACCCGAAATGCTGGCGAGATACCCCTCGCGGTCGATCTCCCCCGCGCCGCCCGCCCCGAACATCTGCGTCGCCACCTGCACCGCCTTCTGGATCCGGTCGGGCGTCGAGGGATGCGAGGACAGGAAGCCCTCGCCCTGGCTCGTGCCCGCCGAGAACGTGGCGAACCGGCTCATGACGCCCAGGAACCGCGCCGCGGCATGCGGGTCGTACCCCGCCTTGCCGGTGAACCTGATGCCCTCGCGATCCGCTTCCAGCTCCTGGTTCTGGCTGAACGCCGCCAGCGACTGCCGCGAGCGATCGGCCGCCGCTTCGGCGCCTGCTTCGCCCCCGAACACGCCGCTGATCACCCGGTCGACGATGGCCGTAGTGCGCGTTCGATTGGTCCGCGCCCTGGCATGGCGCAGCGTCACATGGGCAATTTCATGGGCCAGCACCGCCGCCAGTTCGCTGGTGTCGGACGCCAGCGCCAGAATGCCGCGCGTCACATAGATATAGCCGCCCGGCAAGGCGAAGGCATTGACCTCGGCACTGTCGAGGATCGTGACCTGGAACTGCGCATTGGGCTGGTCGGCTGCCGCCAGCAGGCGCCCCACGATTCGCGCCACCATGATCTCGGCCGGCCGGTCCGAATAGACCCCGCCATAGGCCGCGATGATGCGCGGATGCTCGCGCCGACCGATCACGACATCGTCCGGCTCGGTGCCCTCTGGCACCACGGTGGGGGCCGGATTGTCCCCGGTCTGGGTCACCGCGATGCCGGTGCTGGTCAGGGTCGTGCAGGCGCTCAACGCAATAAGCGATACCGCCACCACCCCGTTGCGCAATCCGCTGCGGATGCCACCAAGAAGAGTCATCGTGTGGCCAGAACCTCGATCTGTTCGGGATGGGTCACTTCGATGCGCGGACCATCCCGGTCGTCCACCCATCCCCGGACCCGCACCAACGCTCCCTCGAGCGTCAGCGGATCCATGCCCGCCTCGGCAAACAGCCGGATTGCAGGCGCTTCGATCACCGCAGTGAAGTCCTCTTTCCAGAACCGGCCAAAATTGAGATACACCCGCCCGCTCGCCGCGTCGGCCAGCAGCACGCGCCCTTCCACCAGTTCATAATGTCCGGCCCGCTCCAGCACATCGCCCGGTCGGTCCGCCGCCAGCACCCTGTAATAGGGATCGCTCCAGATGCCAAGCCCGGCCATGCGGGCGCGCCCCTCGGCCGCATACAATTGATCCAGGCATTTGCGATTGTCGGGAAAGGAATAGACCCGCGCCATACCCGCCGCGACCATGGCCTGCTGCGCCCAAATCTCGCCGTCGGCGCCCGCAACGAACACATGGGCCAGCGCCCGCTCATAGCGGTCGACTTCCTCCCCGCCATAGCCCAGCCGCACCGGCTGGTTGAGCACCATGGCTTCAAGCAGGCGCTTGGCCTCGTCCGCCTTGGGCCAGGTGGGAAAACCCTCGCGTCCCAAAGGCAGTTTGGGCGCCTGCGTGCCGATCATCCGCACGACGAGGCCACTGTCGAGCACGACGGTGTCGCCATCGGTGACCTGCACCACGATGCCGCCAGGGGCTGCCCGCAAGTCCGTGCAGCCGAGCGCCACCGGCGAAACCGACAGCGCCGCGAGTGCGGCCAGTCGAGCGATGCTGGATTTGATCAATGAAGGCCCCGAAAACAGTTCGTTCACCATGCACCCAAATAAGGCAAAAAATGATTACCGAGGTGACAACATGGCGGGCAAAACCTGGCTATCGGCATTTGCCCCGATGTGTTGCCACTTTATCGCATCCGCTGTGCCCGCCCGAGCGGGCTATACGCAAAATGGCTTTATTCCGGGGCCGGGTTTGTCTAAGTTCCGCGCGTGGTCTCGTAGCTCAGCAGGATAGAGCACAGGATTCCTAATCCTGGGGTCGTGGGTTCGAATCCCGCCGAGATCACCACCCCGAGCGGCGTATTTCTCCGGGCCAGCATCAAAAAGCTATTCTGGTTACCTTCGGGCAAGGCTTTGCGGCGTATTGCTTGGGCTTGGCCCTGTGCCCTGTCGCGGCCACGATTGATGGCTAGGTCCGGCCGGTCACCACAACACCCGTTTACAGCCCGAAGGATTTGCCCGTGCCCGTTTTGTCGTTCTCCAGATGGGCCGTTGCGCCCGTTCTTGCTATTGCACTTGGCGCAGCGCTTGCCGCCTGCAGCATGGGCGGGGGCGGCGCCGCCACCAGCATCGCTTTGGCGCCCGGCCTTTCGGCACGGATGGACCAGCCCAATGCCAGCCTCGACCGCGCCCAGGCTATCGGCATCGTCAATTCGTACCGCGCCACGAGAGGCATTGCGGCATTGACCCCCGATACGGGCCTCGACGGCACCGCCCAGGCGCTGGTCAACCAATATGCGGCAACCGGCATTGCGCCCAAGACCCCCGCCGGGCTGACCATGAAACTGAGCGCCGGCTATGCCAGCTTTGCCGAAACCTTTTCCGGCTGGCGCAACAATCCGGCCGATGCCGCCGGGATGACGGCCAACGCCGCCAAGGCCGGCGTTGCCGTCGCCTTCAATGCCAGCTCCAGTTACGGCGTCTATTGGGTCCTGGTTCTTGGCAACTGAGACGCTCGACGCTCGCGGGCTTAAATGCCCGCTGCCAGTGCTCAAAATGGAAAAGCGCCTGGAGGGTCTGCCTCCCGGCGCCGTCTTGGCCGTCCTTGCCACCGACCCGATCGCCCGGATCGATATTCCGCTCTATTGCCGCCAACACGGCCACCCTTGCGTTTTTGAGCTTCAGGGCGATGCCATGCAGTTCACCATCACCAAGGGCTGACGCCCGGCGCCGACCGCAGCAGGCAAATCTAGTTGGAAAAACTGGGACGCGGGCGCGGAAACGGCACACCGTCATCGACCGCCACCGACAGTCCCGGCCGCAACTCCGCCGCCCCGGCCACTGCAGGAAACGCCGGCAGGTGCATCGGCCGTGGCCGGGGCAGCGCGATATTGGCGCGGATGCGGCCCAGATCGGTCGCCATATACGTTGCGGCCGCAACGACATCATTGAGATAGCTCGGCTGCCCCTTGAGCCCCATCGGGAATGCCGCTTCCTGCGCTTTGACATAGGCGGCCGCCTGCTTGCCGCAAATCTGCGGGCGCATATTGACCGGCGCCACGCCCGGACTGTTCGCCAGCCCCAATACGGATTGCCCGGTGCCACCGGCCGAGCCGGAAAAGCCCCGCAGCATCAGCTCGGCCGCCCGCTCATTGCGGTCCCGTCCCGATGACGCACCCAGCACCACGGCCAAAAGGCGCCGCCCATTGCGCTCTACCGTAGCCACCATGTTGAGCCCTGACGCGCAGATGAACCCGGTCTTCATACCGGTGGTGCCGGCAAATTTGGTCAGCAACTGGTTTTCCGATTCCAGCCGCTTGCCGCCCAATTGCACCGCCTCGGTGCCAAAGATCGGATCGTATTGGGGAAAACTCTTGCGGATATAGAGCGCCAGCACCGCCAGATCGCGTGCCGACATGCGCTGTTCTGGATCGTCCAATCCATTGGGATTGGCGAAATGGCTTGCCGTCAGCCCCATGCGGCTGGCCGCGTCGTTCATCTTGGCCACGAAGCCCGCCTCGCTGCCGCCCACCGTTTCGGCAATGCCCATGGCCACGTCGTTCGCCGATTTGACCAGCATGACGTAAAGCGCATCCTGCATCGAGAGTGCACTGTCCACCGGCAGGCCCGATTTGCTCGGCGCCTGGTTGATGGCGTGCCGGGACAGCACCACCGGGGTGTCGAGGCTCACCGTGCCCTTGGCAATTTCCTCGAACGTCACATAAGCGGTCATCAGCTTGGTCAGCGATGCCGGATGCCAGGGCAGGCCCGCATCTTCGGCGGACAGGACCTCGAGCGTGTCCATGTCCACCAGCAGCATCGGATTGGCGCGCGCAAGGCCGCCCAAACCGGCAAAACTCAAAAGTACAGCGAAGGCTAAAACACCAAATTGTCGGGCATGCTGCACGAGGATCAGGCTCCGGACCATTGCGGAAATCGGCCTTCTCTTAACAGCGGGCGTCGCCAATCTCAATGTGCTCAAACCGGACTGACAGGGTTTTGAAGCCCGTCGACACCAAATGACAACCCGACGACGTCTCGGCCTCCATGCCGTGAACCGGCGTGCCTAGCGCGGCGCGATCGGCGCCTTGCTCATGCGGCCCCACACCACGAACAGGGACAGTGCGAGCAGCACCAGATTGATCGGCAAGGTCTGCCCGGTCTCGCCGCGCATGGCATGCAGCCCGATGGCGAGCACCTGCAGCACGCTGAAGCCCAAGGCAGCCAGTGGCGTCTGCCGCGGCAGGATGCGCGTGAACGCCGGCAGCAGCAGGCCGAGCGCACCCAGGACTTCCATGGTCCCGATGAAGCGGGTCAACAATTCGGGGTAGTCGACCGCATAGTTCATGCCCATCGCCGCCAGCTCGGCCATCGGTTTGCTGAGTTTGGCGAATCCTGCAAAGCTGTAAAAAGCGGCCAGAACCGCTTGCGCCACCCAAAGTCCGATAGTCCAGCCGCTGCGATTGGCGGTTCCACTCGTCACGTCAGCCATGCGATCACCCCATTGTTCGTTTGGCCTTTCGCGCCTCTAGGCACGAATAGGAACTATGGCTATATTGATGCCCAGGTTACCCGCACAAGCAGGCACATCAATGTCTCTGACTGACACCAGCAAATCGGCCAATTGCTCCGCCATGTCCGATGTCCTCAATCGCATCGGCGACAAGTGGAGCGTCATGGTGGTCGGCATCCTGTCCTATAGCGGCACCATCCGCTTCAACGAGCTCAAGCGCTCGATCAATGGCGTGTCCCAGCGCATGCTGACTTTGACCCTGCGCAATCTCGAGCGCGATGGCCTGGTCACCCGCACCATCTATCCCGAAGTGCCGCCTCGCGTGGAATATGGCCTGACTGAACTGGGCAAGACCTTGACCGGACCGATCAGTGAACTTTGGGACTGGTCGGCGCAGCATCACGCGACCATTATCGATGCCCGCACCATCTACGATGCCCGCCAGAGCGCCGTTACCGCCGAAACCCCTCGCAAGATCGCCTACGCCCGCGGTTGAGCCGGCTCAGATCAGCGCCGTGATCTTCTTTTTGCGCCAGACGAACCGATACCAGGCGCTCTGCAGCACCAGCATGCAGCTGAAGCTGGCGGCATAGGCCCACCAGATGCCGTGCAGTCCGAGGCTGGTTTGACTCAGCACGATGGCGCCGGGCAGTTCGACGAACACGATGCATCCCAACGACAGCAGCATCGGCGCAAACACCGTACCGGACGCGCGCATGATGCCTGAAAACACTGCGCTGAGCCCGAATAGAACCACACTCCATAGCACCACATGCAACAGCCCTTCGGTGAGCGCGATCACCGCCGGATCGGTGATGAACAGCGCCACCAGCCGTTCGGAAAACAGATAGGCGATCAAAACCAGCGATCCGGTGATCACCAGGCTCATCACCAACCCGGTTCGCGTGATCGCCCGCAACTGATCGATCTGGCCGGCCCCGATCGCCTGCGCGGCAAAGATCGACGCCGCAATCGAAATCGACATGGCGGGAAACTGCACATAGCTCATCACCTGGTTGACCGCGCCATAGGCCGCCGTCGCGTCCGATCCGAACCGGTTGATCAGCCCCACGATGACAATGGCCGAAATCGATGACACCACCATCTGCACGCCGGCGGGCACGCCCAGTTTGAGCACCATCCAGAACAGGCCCGGATTGAGCCGCAGATAGCCCAGCAGCACCCGGTCGGGCGCCAGCGGATGCTTGCGGGCCCGCATGTAGAAGAACAGGAAGATCAGCACCGAACTGAAACCGGCAATGGTTGCGACTGCCGCCGCCATGATGCCGATCCGGGGCAGGCCGAACCAGCCCAGGATCAGCGCCGGGGTGACCACCAGGCCCACCAGCAGCGAAATGATCAGCGACACCAGCGGCGTCACCGTATCGCCCACGCCGCGCAACACCGACGTCGCCATCAGGAAGATGAACAGGCCCGGCATGCCGATCAGCAGCACGCGGCCATAATTGGTGGCATTGGCCACAATATTGGCCGGCGCGCCGAGCAGTTGCATCAGGTCGCCGGTAAAGAAAATGCCGATCAAAGCGACCACCAGGCCCAGCAGGAACGTTGCCGTGAACGTTGTCCCCGCCACTTCCTTGACCTTGTCGACATTGCGCGCCCCCCAGGCCTGTCCGATCAGCACCGTGGCGCCCGACGACAGCCCGATCACGAACGAAATCAGAAAGATCATGATCGGAAAGAACACCGAAACCGCTGCCAGCGCGTCTACGCCCAGCAATTGGCCGATATAGATATTGTTCAGCGTGCCCGACAGCGACTGCAGGATATTGGCGGCCATCAGCGGCACGAGGAACACGAGGAACCGCTGCCACAATGGCCTGGATGGGGAATTCATGCGACCGCTCCGGAAAATCTCGAACTCACGCGCCTGCGCCGCGTTGCACCATCCCGGCTTGCGGACATGCCCAACCGTGCAGTCGCACGTTACAGCAACGCCTTGCTGGCGAACCCGTTCACATTGCCAGGCCGCTATCTGCTCGTCCCAGGCAAGCAGCGCCTCTCTACGCCTCGCTCCCCGATGGCGTCAACACGTCCTCACCTAGCACCAATCGTTGCACCAATTATCATGCCTGGACGACGTTTTTCCCGTGCGCCACACCGCCGCAACCGCTAGGGACAAGGCATGCAAACGGCTGCCTCACCATCGCCTTGGTCGTCGACCGCCTACCTGGCCGGCGCTCGCGCCTGCATTGCCGTGGCCATTTCCGTTGCTGCCTATGGCCTGGTCTGGGGCGTGCTGGCCCGCCAGGCCGGCCTGAGCCTTTTGGAAGTCGTGCTGATGAGTGGCCTGGTGTTTGCCGGCTCCGCCCAGTTTGTCGCCCTTGATCTCTGGACCGCGACGCCCTCCACCCTGCCGATCGGTCCCATCGTCCTGGCCACGCTGATCGTCAATCTGCGTTACCTGCTGCTGACTGCAACACTGCGCCCGCTGGTGCACCCCGGCACCGAAAAACGCAGCGCCCTCGCCATGTGGTGGCTCAGCGATGAAAACTGGGCCATGACCGTTGCAGCAATGGCCAGGGGTCGCGGCAGCATCGCCTTCATGGTCGGCGGCGGCACCACCGTATGGTGCTTCTGGATGGCCTCGACGATTGCTGGACGCCTGATCGGCTCCGTCATCGACGATCCAACCCGCTATGGTTTCGATTTCGCCTTTACTGCCACCTTCCTGGCTTTGCTGCTCGGCATGTGGAAGGGCAAGGCCGATCTCCTGCCCTGGCTGGCTGCCGCGCTCGTCGCCGTCGTCAGCGCCCGGCTGATCCCCGGCAGTTGGTACATCCTGGTGGGCGGCATTGCCGGCAGCCTTGTTGGTGCAATAGCGGAAACTCGGAGCCGGCATGCTCGCCAGTCCTGAAGCCCTCGTCACCATCGCGGGCATGCTGCTGGTCACCCTGGCCGTCAAGGCCAGCGGCTTGCTGCTGGCCAACCGCCTGCCCCAGACCGGCTTCATCGCCGCCTGGCTGCGCCATATTCCCGGTGCGGTGCTCGCATCCTTGGTCGCCCCGGCCATTGCCACCGGCAATGCTGCTGAAGCTCTCGCCGCCGCAGTCACCACGCTGGTCTTTCTGCTGACGCGCAATCTTTTCGTCACCATGGCCGCCGGGGTATTGGCCGTGTTCCTGGCCCGCATGGCGCTGGGCGCTTGACGGAACATCGCCGCACGCTGATCGTTCTCGCCTGACCCCTCGGCGCCGGCGCCGCCTGGAGCAAGACTATGATAAGTTTCACCGCCCTGTTCGATGTCTATGCCGATGCGGCGGCGGCCGTGCGCCAACTCGAGAGTGCCGGCTTTGCCAGCGACGACATTTCCCTCGTGGTCAGCACCTCTGCCGATCAAGTTGGCGGCCCCGCCGCAAACGACACCGTGTCCGTCCAGGGCGCAGGAACCGGTGCCGGCATCGGCGCCGTGCTCGGCGGGGCCGATGCCTTCTGGCCGGCATCGGCGTCTTGGCCATACCCGGGCTTGGCCCGGTCATTGCCGCGGGGTGGCTGGTCTCCACCGCCCTTGGTGCCGTTGCCGGCGCGGCGTTCGGCGGCGCTACCGGGGGCATTATCGGCGGCCTGACCGGCTCGGGTATTCATGAGCAGGACGCCCATGTTCTTGCCGAGGCGGTGCGGCGCGGCGGCAGCGTCGTTTCCGTGCGCAGCGATGCCAGCCGGCAAGACGCCATCGCGGCGATCTTTGCCGGCTCCAACCAGGTCGATCTCGCCGAACGCCGCCGCCATTACGAGGACGAAGGCTGGCGCTTTTTCGATCCCGATGCCGCGCCCTACGAACCGGACACGCTGCGCGACCGCCAGGGGCTCGACAACGCGCCGGGCCCGGTCTGACCGGTTAAATTCTGCCCACTGCCACCCATTGCCCCGGTTGCGGCGCGCTCGCGCCTGCGCTATGCAACGCCTGTGCCCCTCTGGCGGAATGGTAGACGCAGAGGACTCAAAATCCTCCGTCGCAAGACGTGCCGGTTCGAGTCCGGCGGGGGGCACCATTCAATCATGCATCGCAGCTCTTCCCCCATGATCGGCGGCGTTTACCAATCGCCAGATCATTGTGATCGCACGGGTGTGCAATTAACCCTATCCGTTACCCGCCAGTTAACTTTCGCGTTGCATTTTGGCGCCGAAAGACACGACGAGGTAATCATGATGCGCAAACTCATTCTGGCCCTGGCCGGCACGGTCCTGCTGACCGCCACCGCTCACGCCGCCGATTTCGGCTGGACCGACAACAGCGGCGCCGCTCCGATGTTTGCCCAGACCTCGGCATTCCAGTGGTCGGGGTTCTACGCCGGCGTCAACGGCGGTTACGGCTTCGGCACTCTCAGCCGCAAGCCGGCCGGTGGTGGCGTCGCCACCAAGACCAATACCGATGGTGCGAGCCTGGGCGGGCAGGTCGGCTACAATGTCGACATGGGCGGCTTCGTGCTCGGTGGTGAAGCGGACCTGCAGTGGTCCTCCATCGCCTATGACGCCAATCTTGGTGCCCTCGGCAGGCTCAAGGCCAGCGTTGATGGCTTCGGCACGGTGCGCGGCCGCGCCGGCATGGCGTTCGACCGGGTCATGCCCTACGTCACCGCCGGCTTCGCCTATGGCCGCAGCACCGTCAGCCTGACTAACCCGGCCGATGTCGTGACCTCCCAGACCAACACCCATTTCGGCTGGACCGTCGGCGCGGGCCTCGAAGCCGCCGCCACCGACAACATCACCCTCAAGGCGGAATATCTCTACGTCGACCTGGGCAGCCAGACCTACACCACCGCCCCCGGCGGCAGTATCGATGCCAGCCAACGCTTCAGCGTCATTCGCGGGGGCGTCAACTACAAGTTCTAGCCTCCACGCGGCCGCTGCATCCCGTCGCAGCGGCCGGTTTTTCATTTCGCCAGCGGACGATCCTGCCGTAGTCTGCGCACGATGGGGGACCACGCGATGACGATCAGGACGGGAATAGCCGGATGGGTGTTCGAGCCTTGGCGCGGCGTGTTTTATCCTGCAGGACTGGTGCAAAAAAAGGAACTGGCTTTTGCCAGTTCCCAGCTTGGCAGCATCGAGATCAATGCCACCTTTCGCGCCAATCAGAAGCCTGAAAGTTTTGGCAGATGGGCGGGCGAAACGCCTGATGATTTCGTATTCGCCATCAAGGGCCCGCAATTGGTCACCCATATCAAGCGGCTTAGGAGCTGCGAGATCGAGCTGGCGAACTTCTTCGCGTCGGGGCCCCTGGCGCTCGGGACGAGGCTCGGGCCGTTCATCTGGCAATTGCCGCCCAATCTGAGCTATGACCCCGCGGTGTTGAACGCCTTCCTCGATCTGCTTCCCCGAACGCTCGATGAGTACCAGGCATTGGCAGGCAAGGCCGATAGCCGGCTGAAATCGCCGCCATTCCTGGCCGCCGACGGCGTCGGCCCCATCCGCCACGCCATCGAGATACGCCATAAGAGCTTCGACAATGACGCGGTGCGCGACGCGCTGGCGGCGCACAATGTCGCGCTGGTCATCGCCGACACAATCGAGCAGCCGGCGCGCACACTGACCGCCGACTTCGCCTATTGCCGCCTCCAGGGCCCCGCGCGCGCCGACGCCGCCGGTTACACGCCAGCCGATATCGTCGCCTGGGCCGGACAGCTGCGCCAATGGGACCAGGCGGGACACGATGTCTTTGCCTATTTCGTGCATGAGGACAAAGTCCATGCGCCCGCCAATGCCATTGCGCTGCGCCAGGCGCTGGGCCTCGATCTGCCCGGCGACTGAATTTATCACATCCCCGTAGCGGTCTGGATATTGCCCGTCGCAACGGTTATCCAGCCCTTGTCTTCAGCGTCACCGGATCGTTTCATGGCCAGCTCCCTGTTTGCCCCGCTCGATAAACAGGCCGCCGGCCTTGCCTTCGTGCTTGCCGTGCTGGCCATTGCCGGCGCCTGGGGCTCGCAATTGTTCGGGGGCCTGGTGCCGTGCGAGCTCTGCCTCGAGCAGCGCATGGCCTATTACTGGGGCCTGCCGATCCTGCTCGTGATCCTGCTCACCTGGAACCGCCTGCCGCTGCCGGTCTGGTATATCGCCATGGCCGCAGTCACGGCGATCTTTGCCTGGGGCACCTTCATGGGCACCTACCATGCCGGCGTCGAATGGGGTTTCTGGCCCGGCCCGACCGCCTGTACCGGCGGCGGCATCGCCGCCATCAGCTTCGATGCCCTGAACGATCTGAACTCCGCCCATGTCGTGCCCTGCGACGTGGTGCAGTTCCGCCTTTTCGGCATCTCCCTGGCCGGCTACAACGCCTTGGTGATGGCCGGATGTGTGCTGCTGCTGCTGGTATCCATCGCCGCGCAGGCAACGCGCAAGGGCGGCCGCCGCGCTTGAATGCGGCAGCGCCTATTCTTCCAGCTCGATATCCCAATACAGGTAATCCAGCCAGCTCTGATGCAGATGGTTGGGCGGGAAGGCGCGGCCGTTATTGTGCAGGTCATGCACGGTGGGATGATAGGGCGCCTGGCGCGGAAACATCTTGATTTCCCAAGGCATCCGGTTGGCCTTGCGCAGATTGCATGGCGCACAGGCGGCCACCACGTTTTCCCAGGTCGTGCGGCCGCCCTTGGAACGCGGAATGACATGATCGAACGTCAGATCGTCCTTGGCGCCGCAATATTGGCACACGAACCGATCGCGCAGGAACACGTTGAAACGCGTGAACGCAGGGTGCCGCGCCGGCTTCACGTAATCCTTGAGCGACACCACGCTGGGTAGCCGCATTTCGAAGCTCGGTGAGTGAATCACCGTATCGTAGAGCGACACGATATTGACCCGGTCCAGGCACACCGCCTTGATTGCGTCCTGCCAGGACCACAGCGATAAGGGGTAATAGCTGAGCGGCCGGAAATCGGCGTTCAACACAAGCGCGGGACAGGCCTCCGGCGACACGTGGATGGTCACGTCAGGCTCCCGAAACGGGAATCGAGTAAGTCCATAGCCCCCTTATACTAAGCCCTTTGTGTCAGGCCTGTGAAGCGGCCATCGCAACGATTGTGAAGGCTATGGTCGCCCCGCGAGCGAAGCGATGAAATCGGTGGCAAAACTCAGCCCGTCGGGCGCAATCCCGTGCCCCACGCCCCGCGACACGTGATAGCGCACATCGTAATCTGCCGCGATCAGCGCCGCATTGGCTGCCGCGCCAAGCTCGGGCCCCACCATCTGGTCCATGTCGCCATGCACGATGCAGACCGGCGGTCTGGGAAGATCGGTCGTCCCAAAATTATCCGCCGCGAAAAAACTGCCGGAAAACGCGATGACGCCCAGTAGCGGCTCGGGCAGCGCCAACCCCACATGCAGCGCCATCATCGCCCCCTGGCTGAACCCGGCAAGAATCGTGTCGCCCGCTCCAAGGCCGGTCTGGGACCATAGATCTTCAAGAAAATGCACCAATACGGGGGCGGCGGCTTGCAGCCCGACCTGCCGTGCCGCGATCCGGTCCCCACTCATCGCCGGCGCGAACCACTGGTAGCCGGAGGGATAACCCGGCACCGGCTCATGCGCATTGGGCGACAGGAACAAGGCATCGGGCAATACCGGCCGCCAGGCGGGCGCCAGCGAAATCAAATCGTCCCCATTCGAGCCATAACCGTGCAGCAGCACGACCAGGTGCCGGGGGGCAGCACCGGAGGCCGGTGCGAGCATGGGGCCGGACAGCGTGGGGATCATGGCAAACAACCTGGCTGGAATACGGCTGCACCCTGCCCTGCAACGCCGAAGAAATCCAGCGTGCCGCGTTTCTTGGAGTCCGGCTTCGGCCGAAAGCCACATCGCCTCAGAGCACGATCCCGTCCTTCAGCCTTTGGCTGGCGAACAGGCGCCAGAACAACAGCGCCGCCGCCGAGCGATGCGGCGACCACATCTCGGCGATCGTTGCCAGCGCCTTGATGCTCGGCCGCGCCTCGAGCCCAAGCCCGCTTTGCACTGCCTTGAGCAGCGCCAGATCGCCCGCCGGAAACACATCGGGATGCTGCGCGCAAAACATCAGATAGACCTGCGCGGTCCACGGCCCGATGCCCTTGTGCGCCACCAGGTACGCCGTTGCCGCTTCGGCGGTCAGCGTTTCCAGATGCGCAAAATCGAGCTCTCCCGCCACCACCGCTTCGGCAATGACCCGCAAGGTGCGATATTTGCCAAGCGAGAACCCGCTTGCGCGCACCTGGGTCTCGTCGAGCCAAAGATAGCTCAAGGGCTTCAGCGCCCCCGGCAAGAGTTCGAACCGGCTCCAGATCGCCCTGGCGCTGGCCACCGACAATTGCTGTCCGCACACGATCTTGGCGATGCCGGCAAAACCGGGAGGGTTTATGCGGGGCGCCGGCGTACCCGCCTGTTGCCAGACAGGCGCAAGCCTTAGGTCGAGCTTGACCAATTGCTCCAGATGCCAGTCGAGCCCTTCGCTCGTATCGAGGCGCGATGACGGCGACGCCTCGATCATGCTAGGGCTATGGAGAGGATGTACCATGTCGTTTCGCCCCATCTTGCGCTTTGCGCCCAGCCCTAACGGGCTGCTGCACCTGGGTCACGCCTATTCGGCGCTGTGGACCTGGCAGGCCGCATCCGAACTGCGGGGCACGGCGCTGCTGCGGATCGAAGACATCGACCCGGCCCGCTGTAAACCCGAATTTGCCGATGCGATCCTTGCGGACCTGGGCTGGCTTGGCCTGCGCTGGCCCGAACCGGTGTGGCGCCAGAGCGAGCATCTGCCCACCTATGCCCAGGCAGCCGACAGATTGGGCGATATGGGCCTGCTCTATCCCTGCTTTTGTTCGCGCACCCGGATTGCCGCCGACGCCACCGGCACCGATCCCGATGATGCCCCGCTCTATGCCCGGACCTGCCGGCATTTGCCGCCGGCCGAAATTGCTGAACGGCTGGGCCGGGGCGATCGCGCGCAATATCGGCTGGACCTGGTCCGCGCCATTGCCATGACCGGCCCGCTGAGCTTCACCCAGATCGGCCCCACCCTGCGCGATCGCCCGCAAATCCGTTATGCCCGCCCCGAGCGCTGGGGCGATGTGGTGCTGCAGCGCAAGGACACCCCGACCAGCTATCACCTCAGCGTTGTCGTCGACGATGCCGCCCAGGGCGTGACCCACGTCACGCGCGGTCGCGACATGCAGGCCTCGACCGACATCCATGTGCTGCTGCAATTCCTGCTCGGCCTGCCCTCGCCGATATATGCCTTCCACCGGCTTGTCCTGGGCGAAGACGGCAAGAAGCTCAGCAAATCGCAGGGATCACCAAGCTTGCAGGATCTGCGCAATGCCGGCCGGACCCCGCAGGACATCCGGCACGAATTGGGGTTCTAGGCCGCCTGCCGTGCCGCATGGAACTGCCGCGTCGCCGCTTGCACGGCTTGGGCGAAGGGCGTGCCAAACTGCGGCCCCAGGATCGCGTCGAGCCGTGGGTCGATCAGTTCCATCGGATTGTTCCACAGATAGCGCATTTTCACCACCTCACGGATCACGGGCCTGACCAGCCCCATCGCCTGCAGGATCATCCAGGGCATCGGCGTTACTTTGAGCGGCAGCGGCGCGCATTGCGCGATTGCCTGCATCAAGACGGCATGGGTGACATAATGGCCGGCGAAGTGAAAATTCTCGAAGTCCGCCAGCGTGCTGCGGACGTCTGCCACTCGGGCAAACGCCCCGCCCAAATCCGGCAGGTAGGCCCAGCAATGGCTCATCGCCAGCGCGGCCATGTGATGGATCCTGCCTTTGGCGACATCCAGCATCATTGCCTGGTCGAACCAATCACCGCTATTGCCCGGACCATAGAAATCCCCGGCACGAATGATAATGACCTGGAACTTGCCGGCTTTGGCCGCCTCGGCCAGCATCTGTTCCTGCCGCACCCGGATAGCGCCGCGCGGGGTCTGCGGCTCCTGCGGCGTGGACGGCATGATGCGCCGGTCGCTGGCGGCAAAATTATAGACATTGCCGGGATACATCATGGTCTTGTCACTCGTGCCCATCGCCGCGATGACCATCGCCAGTTGCGCCTCGGCGCGTCCCCTGTCCCATTTGTCGTAAGGCAGGTTGAGGGCGTTGACCACGATATCGGCTTCGGCGATCACCGCTGTCAGCGCGCCAGGATCGGCCGCGTCGCCGGCGACAAAGCGCACGCCCGCGATCGGCTTGCGATCGTTGCGCCCGAACGCCGTCACCGCCCACCCGGCATCCTGAAAAGCTTGCGCCGCGTGGTGGCCGATATGGCCGTTACTGCCCAAAACCGTAACCTTGCCCTTGCTCATCTCAATCTCCTTGGTAATGGACCGAAGCTACGCCATGCATTAGTGTTGGACCATTCCCCGTTCGCGTAGAGTCGACCTTCAAAAATGAATAGAGAACCGGACTGGTCGCTGTGGCGCAGTTTTTCGGCAGTGGTCAAGACCGGATCGCTGTCCGCCGCCGCCCGCGAGCTTGGACTGTCGCAGCCGACCCTGGGCCGTCACATCGAGGCGCTGGAACAAGCGCTCGAGCTGTCGCTGTTCGAGCGCACCCTAAACGGCCTCAAGGCCAATGCCGCAGCGCTGCGGCTCTATGAGCCGGTGGCCGCGGCCGAAACCGCATTGGCGCAGGCCGCGATCATGGCCGCGGGCGCGCAGGCCGAATTTTCCGGCACGGTGCGCATCACCGCCAGCACCGTAACGTCAAACTATGTGTTGCCCATTGTCCTGCAGCCGATCCGCGAGCGCTACCCCGCCATCGCCATCGAGACCGTGCCCACCGACTCTGCCGAAAACCTGCTGCTGCGCGAGGCCGATATCGCCATCCGCATGTTTCGGCCGACGCAATTGGAGCTGGTCACCAAAAAGCTTGGCGAGATTCCCATCGTGCCTTGCGCCCACCAAAGCTACCTCGCCCGTCGCGGCACGCCCGCCAGGGCGGCCGATCTGCGCAGCCACGATATGATCGGCTATGACCGCTCGGATGCGATCCTGGCGCATGCCAAACGCATCGGCCTGCCGCTGCGGCGCGAGCAGTTCGTGCTGCGCACCGATAGCCAGACCCAACTTTGGGAACTGGTTCGCGCCGGCCTCGGCATCGGCTTTGCCCAACGATCTCTGGCCCAACGGACGCCGGGGATCGTTGTGCTCCCGTTCGACCTCGCCATCCCGGCCCTGCCGATCTGGTTGACGACCCACAAGGAACTGTTCACCAACCACCGCATTCGTGCCATCTATGACGCATTGGCCGATGGCCTGACACATCATATCAATGGGTCCAGTTTTTAGGGGCATGGCCCCGCAATCGGCAGGACAGCATGCAGACCCTCCTCAATATCGCCATCGCGCTCGCTCTGCTCTTCGTGGTGGTGATTCTCGGGCTCGGCCTGTGGAACATGCTCAAGGGCGGCCCCGGCAATACCAGCCAGCGCCTGATGCGCCTGCGCGTCATCGGCCAGGGGGTTGCCTTGGCGCTGCTGCTGGGGGCGCTGTATTTCTTCGGCGGGGGTCAGCGCTGATGGTCAAGCTCAACCAGATTTATACCAAAACCGGCGACGACGGCACCACCGGCCTGGTCCGCGGCCCGCGACGCGCCAAGTTCGATTTGCGCATCGAGGCCTATGGCACGGTCGATGAGACCAATGCCTGTATCGGCCAGGCCCGGCTCGGCACCGGCTCCATGCCCAAGATCGACGGGATACTGGGCCGCATCCAGAACGATCTGTTCGATGTCGGCTCCGACCTCGCCACCCCCGGCAAGGACGATCCGGCGGCCCCCGCATCGCTGCGGATCACCGCCGTGCAGACGCTCTGGCTCGAAAAGCAGATCGATCATTTCAACGACAGCCTGAGCCCGCTCAAAAGCTTCGTGCTGCCAGGCGGTACCCCGCTGGCGGCAGGGTTCCATGTCGCGCGCACCGTGACCCGCCGCGCCGAGCGCCTCGTGGTGGAACTGGCCAGCATCGAGCCCGACACCAATCCCGAGGCGGTCCGCTACCTCAATCGACTGTCCGACCTGCTGTTCGTGCTGAGCCGGGTGGCCAATGGCAATGGCGACAAGGACGTGCTCTGGGTGCCCGGCAATTACGGCGACCTGCGCAAGGACAGCTGACCGCCGGCCATCGCTATTGATACCAATTGAGCCGATCGCCCAAGCTTTTGTTTACGCGGCGGGGGTATCCTTGCGGCTTGGACATCCCGCCACGGGAGGCATTCTTGGATTCCGATCTGTCAACGCAACTCGTCGCCGCCCGCACTGCCGGCACGCAAAGCAGCATCCAAACGGCCATCTTCAAGAAAAGCGTCGAACTGGACACCAGCGTCGTCACCACCCTTATGGAAACCGCTCTTGCCGCTCCACCGCCGGGCCAGGGCACCAAGGTGGATAAGCTCGCCTGAAACGGAAGGATCGATCATGAGCAACGCCGCCGCCATCGGCCCATCCGTGATGATCAATCGCATCGTCGATCGCCTGCAGACGCCCGCTGCGGCCGAACTCGCCAAGGTCGCCGAACTGCGCATGGCCCTGCAAACCGCCGTCGAGGAGCAGACCGCCGAAAGCGCGCTTGCCTCTCCAACCGGCATCGGCGAGGCGCCGGTCATCGACAATGGCGCCGCCGTCGATCGCCTGATCTAGCTTTTAAGCGCCAACAGGGCATCGACCACCGCATGGCCGTCCGGCGTGTCCCAATGGGCCGGCCCTTGCAGCACCGCCAGTTCGCACCCGTTCTGGTCCAGGATCAGGGTTGCCGGCAAGCCCACCGCCACTGCCTGCTGCTTGAGCCGCTCGAAGGCGACAAAGCTGTTGTCGGCATAAAGCGGCAGGTTGGCAAACCCATTGTCGGCCAGGAACGCCTTGGCCTTGTCGAGCCCGCCTTCCCCGATATCGAGGTTGATGGGCAGCACCATGAAGGCGTCCGAATTATACTTGGCCGCCAATGCATCGAGCGCCGGCATTTCCTCCCGGCAGGGAATGCACCAGCTGGCCCAGAAATTGACCAGCAGGGCGCGGCCCTTGAAATCGGCGATATCGATATCGGCGCCCGCCGCATCCTTGAACGCCAGGCGCGCATAGCCCCGCCCCTCGCCCGTGCCGTTGAGCGCGGCCAGTTCCCCTACCGCGGCGTCGCCGATCGCCTTGGCCGCAGCGGCCTGCGCCGGGCATTCCCTGGCCTCTGCCCCGCCATTGCTAAGCAAAAACCAGATGACTATAGCTACCGTCACGGCGGCAAGCCCTCCCGCGATCAGCCAGCGCAATCGGTTCGGTTTGGGCGCGACGGGCAGGCTGGTTTCGGTCATAGGCAATTCCCGGGGATAGTTTGATGAGCAACAAGATGTGGGGCGGACGCTTCAGCGCCGGCCCCGATGCCATCATGGAAGAAATCAACGCTTCGATCGGCTTCGATCAACGACTGTATCGGCACGATATTGCCGGATCGATCGCCCATGCCACAATGCTCGCCGCGACGGGCATACTGACGCAGGCCGATTGCGACGCCATCACCGCGGGTCTAGCCGAGGTGCTCGACGAGATCGAGACCGGCCGCTTCACCTTTTCGCGCGCGCTCGAGGACATTCACATGAATGTGGAGGCGCGCTTGCGCGAAAAGATCGGCGATGCAGCGGGGCGCCTGCATACCGCCCGCTCGCGCAACGACCAGGTAGCCACCGATTTCAAGCTTTATGTCCGCGACACCATCGACACCCTGGTGAGCCAGGTCACCACCTTGCAACTGGCTTTGGTGGAGCGCGCCGAGGACGAAGCCGACACCATCATGCCCGGTTTCACCCATCTGCAAAGCGCCCAGCCGGTGACCTTCGGGCATCACCTGCTGGCCTATGTGGAAATGCTCGGCCGCGATGCCGGGCGGCTCAAGGACGCCCGGGCGCGCCTCAATGAATCCCCGCTCGGCTCGGCGGCTCTGGCCGGCACGCCCTATCCGATCGACCGGCACATGAGCGCCCAAGCGCTCGGCTTTGATCGCCCCACCGCCAATTCGCTCGACGCCGTCTCCGACCGCGATTTCATCCTGGAAACGCTGGCCGCCGCGTCGATCTGCGCCATGCACCTGTCGCGCCTGGCCGAGGAAATGGTGATCTGGTCCTCGGCCCAGTTCGGCTTCGTTACGCTCAGCGACAAATTCACCACCGGCTCGTCCATCATGCCGCAAAAGCGCAATCCCGATGCTGCCGAACTGGTGCGCGCCAAGATCGGCCGCATCGTGGGGGCGCTGACGAGCCTTTTGATCGTCATGAAGGGCCTGCCGCTGGCCTATTCCAAGGACATGCAGGAAGACAAGGAAGTCGCCTTCGACGCGCTGGATTCCTTGTCCCTGTCGCTGGCCGCCATGACCGGCATGATCGGCGACCTGACGGCCAATCGCGCGCGCATGCGCCAATCGGCCAGCGCCGGCTTCTCCACGGCCACCGACATCGCCGACTGGCTGGTGCGCCAGCTCAACATCCCGTTCCGCGATGCCCACCACATCACCGGCAATATCGTGGCCCTGGCCGAACAGAAAGGCTGTGGCCTTGAAGGGCTCACCATCGAGGATTTCAAGTTCGTCGATCCGCGCATCGATTCGCGCGTCCACAAGGTTTTGACGGTCGAGGCCTCCGTTGCCGCCCGCCAATCCTATGGCGGCACCGCACCGGCCAATGTCGCCCTCCAGGCGGCGCGCTGGAAAACCCTGTTGACCGGCGAGCCGCACGAGCCACGCGTCCTGCGCAAGGCCAGGCATGGCGGCCATGGCGACGGCGGGGTTGAATAAAATTGCTCGCCGCCTGATGGTGGAGCCATGCAAACCCGTCTGCGCCTGACCCCTGACCACATCGCCCATGTGCATCGCGACATCCCCGATCCGGGGCCGATGCTGCTGGACGGCTTTCGGCCCGCCGAGGCTGCCGACTACGACGCCGAGATCGAGCGCCTGCTGGCGACGGCGCCGACGCCGGACGACATCTGGATCTTCGGCTATGGCTCGCTGATCTGGAACCCCTGCTATCCCTTTACCGAACAGCGCACCGGTCTCGCTCATGGCTGGCATCGCTCGTTCACTCTGGGCTGGGACTATCGCTTTCGCGGCACGCGGGAGACCCCCGGCCTGATGCTGGCGATCGACCGGGGCGGCCAATGCAAGGGCGTCGTGCACCGCTTGGCGCCCGAAACCGCGCGCCAGCACCTCGACGTCCTGATCCGCCGCGAAATGAGCATGGTCCCCACCGCCTTTCCCGGCCGCTGGATCTCGGTGCGCACCCTTGATGGCCCGGTCTGGGCGCTGACCTTCGCCATGAACCGCCGCAGCCCGCGCTATATCGGAGGCCTCTCGCCCGAGGCCACTGCCGACGTACTCGCCACGGCCTGCGGCTTTCGCGGCTCGATGGCGGACTATCTGCACGCCACCGTCCTCAAGCTGGAGGAATTGGGCATTCATGACCGTTATCTCTGGCGCCTGCAGGGCCTGGTGGCCGACCGCATCGAGGCGGGGCGTCTGGAAGCGCGCGGCGATGGCTAAGCCGCTTCGGACCATGGCCCTGACCGAGCGCCACGTGGCTCTCCTGCAACCCGAAACGATCGAGGAAAACCTGCCCGCGCCGCCCGCCGGCATGATCCAGGCGACGCGCGAGGATCATCTCGGCACCATTGCCGACCTTTTGGGGCAGGAGCCCGAGATCGGCGAGATCTGGTTTTTTGCCTATGGCTCGCTGATCTGGAAACCGGCCTGCGCGTTCGTCGAGATGCGCACCGGCCTGGTGCGCGGCTGGCACCGCTCGTTTTGCCTGGGCTGGAACAATCGCTATCGCGGCAGCGACAAGACGCCTGGCCTGATGCTGGCGCTCGATCGCGGCGGTGCCTGCAAGGGCGTGCTCTATCGCATCCCGGCCGACGCGATAAACGATAATCTGGTCAGCCTGCTGGAACGCGAAATGGGCTGGTGGCCCTCGCCCTTTCCGCCGCGCTGGGTCAGCGTGCAAAGCGGCGAGCGCACCATTCGCGCGCTGACCTTCTGCATCGATCGCCATAGCGGCCGCTACGTCTCGGGGCTCAGCGTCGAACAGGTCGCCGATGTCCTGGCCACTGCCGTGGGCACCCGCGGCTCGATGGCCGAATACCTGTTTGCCACCGTCAGCCACCTCGAAATCCTGGGCATCCATGATCCCCATCTGTGGCAATTGCAGGCCCTGGTCGCGGCCCGGATCGATGCAGCTTACGGCGCCGCGTGAAGGGCCGGGCTTTCGTTTTTTCCCGACGTGGATTAGAGGTCTTGCTCGACACGCCCAACCCTTTTGATGTCATTCCGGTGCAGCCCGGAATCCATCCTGAAATGCCGCCAATCCCGCAGTCTCAAGATGGACCCGGCCTGCGCCGGGAAAACATCGTGGGTGGGGAAATTCCTGAGGAAACGCCTTGGTCCACCATTTCCAGCACCGCGACGGCACGTTGTTCGCCGAAGACCTCGACCTGAACGCCCTGGCGGCAGCAGTCGGCACCCCGTTCTACGTTTATTCCAGCGCCGCTTTGCGCCACCAGGTTCGTGCCGTCAAAGCCGCATTCGCGGGCATTCCCACCCTGCTCGCCTATGCCATGAAGGCCAATTCCAACCAGGCCGTGCTCAAGCTGATGGCCAGCGAGGGCGCCGGCGCCGACGTTGTCTCGCTGGGCGAGCTCGAGCGCGCCCTGGCTGCCGGCATCGCCCCGGACACGATCGTTTTTTCCGGCGTCGCCAAGACCATTGCCGAAATGCGACGTGGGCTCGAAGCTGGCATCAAGTGCTTCAATGTCGAGAGCGAACCCGAACTCGAGCGGCTCTCCATGGTGGCCGCCGACCTGGGCAGGACCGCCCGCGTCTCGGTGCGCATCAATCCCGATGTCGATGCCAGGACCCATGCCAAGATTTCGACCGGCATGGCCGAAAGCAAGTTCGGCATTCCCCTGGCCCGTACCCGCGCGGTCTATGCCCGCATCGCCCAATTGCCCAATGTCGAGGCCGTCGGCATCGACATGCATATCGGCTCCCAATTGACCGACCTGCACCCTTTTGACACCGCCTTTGGCCTGCTTGCCGACCTGGTGCGCGCCTTGCGCGCCGATGGCCATGCCATCGAGCATGTCGACGTCGGCGGGGGCCTGGGCATTCCCTACGATGAAACCGCGGCTGCCCCGCCTTCGCCCGAGGCCTATGCCGCCGTCGTTCGCGACAAGATCGGACCGCTCGGCTGCACTCTCGTGATCGAGCCCGGCCGGTTGCTGGTCGGCAATGCCGGCATCCTGGTCACCAAAGTCGAATATGTGAAGGAGGGCGGCATCAGTTTCGTCATCGTCGATGCGGCGATGAACGATCTGATCCGCCCCACGCTCTATGAAGCCCATCACGACATCCAGCCGGTCAACCATTCCAACCTGGCGCCGATCACCGCCGATATCGTCGGCCCGGTCTGCGAAACCGGCGATTACCTGGCCAAGGCCCGCACCATGCCCGGCGTCAGGCAAGGCGACCTGCTCGCCGTCATGAGCGCCGGCGCCTATGGCGCCGTCATGGCCTCGACCTACAATTCGCGCGCCCTGATCCCCGAAGTCCTGGTGGACGGCTCGCGCCACCACGTCATCCGCCCGCGCAAATCCATCGCCGAGCTTCTGGCGCTCGATAGCGTTCCCGATTGGGTGTGACGATGCCGGGCCGGCGCGCCTATTCGTCGCGCGCCTGGCGTCCCAGCGAGACCACTTCGACCGGTCGCCCGGCCAGCGCATCGTCCACCTTGGCCAAAAGGTCGGCCAGCGTGAACGGCTTGACGATCACATCGTAGATCAAGGCGTCCAGCCCATGGGCCCGCTCGCGCTGGTCGGCAAACCCGGTCATCAGCACGATGACGATGTCCGGATAGCTGGCCCCCACGGTCAGCGCCAGCGCAATCCCGTCCATGATCGGCATCTTGATGTCCGACAGCAGCAGGTCGAACCGGCCTTGCTCTTCTTCAACCATTTCGGCCGCCAGCCCGCCATCCTGGACGGCGACCACCTCATGCCCGCGCATGCCCAATGCGCTGACCACGAAGGCGCGCACCGAATCGTCGTCTTCTGCAACCAGGATACGGGCCATCAATGGTCCTCCGCGACAGGGGGGATCGGCGCAGCGCTGCGCGCCGAGCCACCGCCGGTAAAACTCAACCTGACCCGCGCCGCAGTGCTGGGCGGCAGCGGCAACTGGGTTTCAAGACGCGTGTGCTCCCCGGTCATCAGATCGGCCGCCTCGGGCGCCACGCTCCATTCATAGATACCGGTTCCGCCCGCATCGAGCAGCGTCACCACGACCGCCGGCACCGGCACCGGCATTTTTTGCAAGCCTATGATGTCGGCCGAAACGATCAGCACTTCCTTGCCGTCGCGCAGCGTGCGCAGCGTCGTCAACCCCTTGAACTGCAGCCCCAGCACATTGACCGGCAGGCCAACCGCAGCGTAAACGCCCGCCATGGCCGGAAACTGCTCGACCATTTGCACCCGCCCGAAATAGCTTCCCGCGCCCAGGCCCACCAGCACCAAGCACCCGAGAACGCGTGAAACGCGCTGCACCCGCGCCATCGGCAGTTTGGCCACCATGTCGTGGTGGCGGCGCGAAAACGCGCGCTGCCGCTTGCGCATCAGCGCCGGATCAACCTTTGCGGGCTCTGTGTCCTTTTCTTCGGCCTGCCGGGCCCTAGCCAGATTGGCCAGGCGTTCGGCCACTTCGGCGGCGACGCGCCGTTCCTCGGCCGCCAGCGCTTCGTCCGAGGCATCCTCGGCCACCTTGCGCACTGCCAGGTCGGCATCCTCGATCGGCTCGGGATCGAGCGGCCCCTGCGACCAGGCCTTCTGGCAATGGGCGCACTGCACCTTGCGACCGCTCGCCCCGATGGCCTCATAGGTCACCTGGTAGCGCGTCTCGCAGTGCGGGCAGCTGATGATCATGGGCACGATGCGCTGTGAATGGGCATGTTGGCGCCAACCCTAGGCCGATGGTGTTAAGACTCCCCGAATCCATGTCCGCACAGGGCTGGCGAACCATATTTGCACCGCATTCGCGCCCCATTGGCCTGCCCTTGCGGCACAGCGGCCTATGTCCCTGTTATGATCGGATCGCCGATTGATTCGGTTGCCCGCAACCGGCGGCGCGAGGGGAATGAGCGTGGAGCCTGATGGATTGATCGAGTTTTCCGATGTCGGCCTGCGCTATGGCAATGGCCCGGAAATTCTGCGGGATCTGAGCTTTTCCATTGCGCCCGGCTCGTTTCATTTCCTCACCGGCCCCTCGGGCGCCGGCAAGACCAGCCTGCTGCGCCTCTTGCTGCTGTCGCTCAAGCCCTCCCGCGGCAGCGTCACCATGTTCGGGGAGGACGTGACCCATCTGACCCAAGACCGGCTGCTGCAGATGCGCCGCCATATCGGCATCGTGTTCCAGGAATTTCGCCTGCTCGACCACCTGACCACCTTCGAAAACGTTGCCCTGCCGCTACGCGTGCTCGGCCAGCCCGAAAGCGAATATCGCCCCAATGTCACCGAACTGCTCGAATGGGTGGGGCTGGGCGAGCGCATGAATGCCCTGCCCTCGCTGCTGTCGGGCGGCGAAAAGCAGCGCGCCGCCATTGCCCGCGCCGTCATCGCCCGCCCCAAGGTGCTGCTGGCCGATGAGCCCACCGGCAATGTCGATCCCGATCTCTCCAGCCGGCTGGTGCATCTGTTCGCCGAACTCAACCGCACGCTGGGCATGACGATTATCCTCGCGACGCACGAACTGCCGCTGCTCGATCAGTTTTCCTATCCGCGCATGCTGCTGTCCAAGGGCGAACTGGTGATCCATGCTTGAGCTCTTCAAGGCCCTCAAATCCCTGTTGCCCCGACGCGGCGGCGCCGCCCCCATCGTGCCCGAGCGCAGCGTCGCGGGCCGCACGCTGCTGCTGATGATCACCATCATGAGCTTTTTGTCCGCCGTCACCCTGGGCGGCGTGGTGCTGGTGCAGAAATCTGCTATCGCCTGGTCCGCCGATGTGGGCCGCGAGGTCACCATCCAGATCCGCCCGGTCGAAGGCGAGGTGATGGACTCCAACCTGCGCACTGCCGTGGCTTTGGCCGAAGCCACCCCCGGCGTCGCCTCGGCGCGCCCGCTCAGCATCGAGGAAAGCCAGCAGCTGATCGAGCCCTGGCTGGGCGCGGGCCTTGACCTCAGCGTCATCGAAATTCCCCGCCTGGTCGTGGTGCAGCTGGGCGATCCGGTGGATGCCGACATCGAAAAACTCGGCCGCGACCTGGCCGTGGTCAAGGGCGCGAGCCTGGATACCCACGCCGCCTGGCGCCAGCAGCTCAACACCATGGCCGGCGCCATCGTGCTGTCCGGCCTGATGGTGCTGGGCCTGATCGGCGTCGCCACCGTGCTTGCCATCATCTTTGCCACGCGGGGCGCCATGGCCTCCAATCGCGAAATCGTCGATGTGCTGCACTATATCGGCGCCTCCAACAAGTTCATCGCCGGTGAGTTCCAGGGCCGGTTCCTGTCCATTGGCCTGCAGGGAGGATTGCTCGGCGCGGTGGCGGCAACCCTGTTTTTTGTCATTGTCGGCACCGGCGCCGGCAATGTGTTGTCCAGCGCCGCCAGCGCCCAGGTCGGCATCCTGTTTGGCCGGTTCGCGCTGGGCACCGATGGCATTGTCGGCATCGCCGCCGTCATTCCCGTGATTGCCGCCTTGACCGCCATCACCTCCCGGCTGACGGTGCGCCGCTTCCTGTCGCAGACCTCGTGAACCATAGCCAGGCCCGCGCCGTTGCATAACACCCAGCGCCAGGCTGGTGGAGAACCGCAGTCCATGATCATCCAGGCCATCCGTTCGGCGTTGTTCTACGTGCTGTTCATCGGCCAGACCTTCGTGGTCGCGGTCGTCATCGGCACCCTGGCTCTGGTCGCCGGCCGCACCAGAATCGGCTGGGAACTGGCCAAATACTGGTGCCGCTCCAATCTGGTCCTGTTGCGCGCCGTGGCCGGCGTGCGCACGCAGGTCTCGGGGCTCGAAAACATTCCCCCCGGCGGCTGCATCATCGCCGCCAAGCATCAGAGCGATTGGGACGTCTTCGCCATTTTTCCCCATGCCGTCCGGCCGGCCTATATCGTCAAGAAGGAGTTGATGCGCATCCCGTTTTTCGGCTGGGCCGCGCGCTCCCTCGACTGCATCGAAGTGGACCGCCGCAAGGGCGCCCATGCCATTCCCGAAATGATGCGCCAGGCCCATGCCGCCGTGGAGCGTGGCTGCCGCATCGTCATTTTTCCCGAGGGCACGCGCAAGGCGCCGCTCGCGCCGGCGGACTACAAATATGGCATCGCCCGGCTCTATGGCGAACTCAAGGTGCCCGTGGTGCCCGTGGCGCTCAATTCGGGCCTGTTCTGGGGCCGCAACAGCGCGGTGATCTGGCCCGGCCTGGCGCAGGCCCAGTTCCTGCCGCCCATCGAAGCGGGCCTGGCCCCCGATATATTCCTGGAGCGCCTGAAGAGCGCCATCGAAACCACCTCGGACGCCCTGATTCTGGGCGCCGTGGAAAACGGCCTGTCGCGCCCGCTCGATGGACGCTTGAGCGCCGCCATCTCAAGCCGCAGACAGGCCCCGAAGACGGCCGCCTGAACACTACATGTTGACGACATGACCGAGAATAGCCATAGATATGGATATCATGGTAGATGCGTCTTGACATCCTTTGCATTTTGTTCCATTTTTGTTCTTGTTTGAAAAGAGGGCATGGGGAATGGCATCGCTCGACGCGCAGCAGCTCAAAGCATCGGGATTTGCCCGCCTTGTCAGCTGGACGGGCCGCTCCGGCCGTACCTATGGCCTGATCGGGGAAAATCTCGAACACTTCGCCATGACCCCGTCCGACCTCTACCTCATCGCCAAGGGCAGCCATCCGCTCTGGGTCGGCTCGAGCGCCGATCTGGTCGGTGACCCGCTGAGCCGCTCCCGCTTTCGCCTGGCGCTGGATTGTGCCGACCGGGTCTTTCGCCTGCTCACGCCCGGCGCGGAAAGCGATCATCTGCGCACCATCTGGGACCTTGAAGGCGCCGAGCCGATGCAGGCCCTGTCGGCAGCCTGATCACGCGCTGGACGCGGCACCCTCCAGCAAAGCCGCCAGCGCCATGATCTGCCGATCCCTGATGCCTAACTGCCTCAGCCGCCGCGCCGTCTGCAGCACGTAATCGACATTGCTGCCTGATTCGCCCGTGGCGCTGCGCACGATCAGCACCTGCTGCTCAAGGCTCAGATCGCGTGCATATTGGGCATGGCGCTCATCGACCACAAAGCTCAGCGCGTCAACGACGCGCCCATCATCCAGCCGCACCGGGCGCAGCGCCTCGCGATAGATGCCATTGCCCTTTTCGCGCACCAGCAGATAGGCCCGCACGCCGGCCCAATCGGCATCGAGCACCTCGAACGCCATGCCCCGGCAGGCCCCGCCGCGGCTGAGCCCGAAGACCAGGCCCGGCTGTTGCGGCGTGCCCCGGTGATCGTGCGAATATACCGACAGGCCGCGATGCGCGCCGTGCAACAACGCCAACTGGCTCGACACATGGGCAAAGCCGGGATTCCACATCAGCGAGCCATAGCCGAACACCCAGTGGGTTGGCGCCGGGCTCGTCATCTCAGGCAAAGCCATCTACCGATCGCCTCCGGGCACGGGATGGCCACACCCGCTTTTGCCGCGCCGATGCCCTTTAGTCCAGCCAGTGGCAAGGATAGAACAGGGCCATGAAACGAATCATCTGGCTTCTTGTCGCCGTCATCGTCGTGGTCGTGTTGTGGTCGTGCGCCTGGCTCTATCTGTCCGGCCAGGTGCGCACCAATATCGAAGTCCTGGCCGAGGCCGATGGCATCACCACGCCACGCCTGACCTGCACGACGCTCGACATTTCCGGCTTTCCCTTCCGCCTCGATGCCGCTTGCGGCGCGGCGCAGATCATCGCGGGTGATCTGGTCGTCGATATCGCCGGCATTCGCGCCAGCGCATTGGTCTATCGTCCCACCCATGTGCTGGCCTCGGCGCTCGGCCCGGTCGGCCTGGTCGATGCCTTCACCGGCTCGCGCAGCACGATCCAGTTTTCCGGGCTGGAAGCCAGCGGGCGGCTCGATGGCTGGCGCCTCGCCCGCCTGTCCCTGTCCGCCCGCGATCTCGACTGGACCGATACCCTGCTGGGCGAACAATTGATCGCGAAGGCGTCCCTGCTCGATCTGCAGCTTGGCGACATTCCCGAGCAGTACGATGCCGCAACCGGCCTTGCCGCCCTGGCCGGCTATGTCCAGGCCAGGGACGTGGTAGCACCCGGCTTCACCATCACCACCGGCAATGCCGAAATCGAGGTTGAAGTCAGCCGCCTGCCCGATGACGTGCGCCTCCTGGGCGATCCGGCCGCACTGCTCAATTGGCGCGCCGCCGGCGGTCAGCTCAAGCTGGTCTCGGCCCATGGTACCGATGCCGACAGCGATCTCAAAGCCTCGGGGAGCCTGGAGCTCGATGCCCAGGGCCTTCTTGATGGCCAGATCGACATTGCCTCTACCAAGGTGGCCGAACGCATCGAGCCTTTTCTGCTGGAGCCTTATCGCACCCTGGTGCTCGGCAATCCCGCACCGGACGGCACCCATGCCAATACGTTGAACTTTCGCAGCGGCACCATTTCTTCGGGCCTGCTGCCGATCGCTTCGGTCCCACCGCTGTTTTAGGCGTCGTCCCCGCCGCCGTGTTCGCGCACGAAGTCTGGGGCCGCCGGCATCGGCGTCGCCTCATGCGGACGGCCGAAATCGGGCGCCGCGGTTTCCTGGCCGGCGCTGATGATCGAGCGCCTGATCGCGCGCGTGCGGGTGAACATGGCCTCCAGGCCGGGACCGTCCCCGGTGCGCACAGCCCGCTGCAGCACCGACAGATCTTCGGAAAACCGCCCCAGCATTTCCAGCACGGCGTCGCGATTGGTCAGGAACACATCGCGCCACATCACCGGGTCGGAGGCGGCGATCCGGGTAAAATCGCGGAACCCCGAAGCCGAGAACTTGATGACTTCGGACTGCGTCGCCGCTTCGAGATCCGCGACCGTGCCCACGATATTGTAGGCGACCAGATGCGGAATATGGCTGGTAATGGCCAACACCATGTCGTGGTGGCCGGCATCCATGGTTTCCACATGGCTGCCCATGGCCGCCCAGAACGCCGTCAGCTTTTGCACTGGCTCGGGAGCAACCTCCGGCCCCGGCGTCAACACGCACCAGCGGCCGGCAAACAATTCGGCAAACCCCGCTGACGGTCCCGAATGCTCCGTTCCGGCAATGGGATGGCCGGGAATGAGGCTGACGCTTGCCGGTGTCAGCGGCGCCAGCACCTTGACCACGTGCTGCTTGACCGAGCCCACATCCGACAGGATGGCGCCGGGCGCCAAGGCCGGGGCGATCGTAGTCATCACGCCGTCATAGGCGCCGACCGGCGTGCAGAGGATCACCAGATCCGCGCCCCGCACGGCCTCGGCCGCGTCCAGCGTATAGATATCGCCCAGGCCCAGCACCCGCGCCTCTTCCAGGGTTTCCCCCTTGCGGGTGGAAATGGCGATGACCTCGGCCAGGCCCTGTCGCCGTGCCGCCAGCGCGATGGAGGAGCCGATCAGCCCGATGCCGATCAAGGCGAGCTTGCGAAATTTGACGCTCATGCGGCAACAATCCGGTTCTGAAGAGTTTCGAGCACGCCGCGCATCGCCGCTTCCGTACCAATGGAAATCCGCAAGCCATTGGCAATGCCATAGGCCGCGCCAAGCTGGCGCACGATCAAGCCCTTGTCCCACAGCGCCTCGAACGCCGCATCGGCCTCGGCCGAGCTGGCAAACAGCACCAGGATGAAATTGGCCTCGCTGCGGATCACCCGCATGGCGTTCGAGCCCAGTTGCGCGCTCAGCGATTCGCGCCAGCGCGCATTGTGCGCCCGCAGCCTTTGGGTGAACTCGGTATCGCGCGCCGCCGCCGCCCCCGCCAACTGCGCCGGCAGATTGACGTTGAATGGCCCGCGGATGCGGTTGATCGCGTCCACCAGATGGGCCGGACCATACAGCCAGCCGATCCGCGCCGCCGCCAGCCCCATCTTGGAAAACGTGCGCACCATCACGACATTGTCGGCTTGCTCGACCAGATCGATCCCCACCGAATAGTCCGGCGCCGTCACATATTCCGCATAGGCGCTGTCGATGACGAGAAGGATGTCCGGCCGCAAGCCCGCATGCAGCCGCGCCACCTCGGACGCCGAGAGATACGTGCCGGTCGGATTGTTGGGATTGGCCAGAAACACCATTCTGGTGCGCTCGGTCACTGCCGCCAGCAGCGCATCGACATCGGCGGTATAGTCGGCCTCCGCCGCCGGAACGATGCGCGCGCCCGCCGCCGTGGTGACGATGGGATAGATGGAAAAGCCATATTGGCTCATCACTGCCTCGTCACCCGCGCCCAGATAGCATTGCGCCAGCAAATGCAGCAGATCGTCCGAGCCATTGCCGCAAACGATGCGGTCCGCAGCAATGCCATGCACCTCGCCCAGCGCCTCGCGCAGGATTTTCGAGGAGCCTTCGGGGTAGATCTCCAGGTGCTCGGCCGCCGAGGCAAATGCCGCAATGGCAAGGGGCGAAGCGCCCAGCGGGCTCTCATTGGACGACAGCTTGATCGCCGTGCTGCCGGGCGCGCCGGCCCTGCCGGGCAGGTAGGGCGCGATATCGAGAATGCCGGGCTGCGGCGTGGGACGAGGGGACATGATGGTTCGGGGGTCAGGGAAGCCGGCCGGACCATAGTCAAAGCGCGCCCGGATGGCAAAGCGATATCGCATCTGCCGACGGCTCCCTGCCACACATCTGCCCCCGCGACGGAGCAGGGAGGCGGATCGTGGCGCTACCCCGACCGCGCCGTGGCCGGGTTCAGCTCCGGCACGCGCACGAAGCGTTCCTCGCGCTTGCGCCGCGGCACCGCCGGAAAGGCCTGCTTGCGCGCCACGACGCAAATCACCCCCGACATTGCCGGCCCCAGCAGCCGCCCGGCCCGCTCGAAGAAGCGCGTCGACTTGAGCACCAGCGCACTCTGGAATGGGGGGAGGAACAGCCCGTCGCGCCAGCCTTCGGGCACGAAGCTGTGGTCGCGCAACAGCCGCTCCAGCTGCCCGGCGGAATAGGGATTGCCGGTGCCGAACGGGGTATTGTCGCGCTGCGCCCAGATGCCGCGCCGCCGCGGCACCACGATGATCAGCCGCCCGTTCGGCGCTGTCACCCGCCAGAGTTCGCGCATCAGCTCTTCGGCGTCCGCGATATGCTCCAGCGCATGCACGGCAATGGTCAGATCGATGGCAGCATCGGTCAGCGGCATTTCCAGCGGGTCGCACAAGACCGTGCGCGACGGCCCCTCGCGCGGCCAGGCCGAGGCGCCCTGGCGCGCCGGCATGAAGGCCAGCACCCGTTCGGCCCGCTCCAGCGTGAACCGCAGGTAAGGCGTGGCAAAGCCCAGCCCCAGCACGCGCTGCCCGCGCACGTCGCCGGCGAGGCCCGCGATCTGTTCGCGCACCAGGGCACGCGAAATCCGCCCCAGGGGCGATTTGTAATAGGCGATCAGGCGCGAGACATCGCTGGTCATGCAAGCGACTGTGCCAAACGCGCGCCCACTTGTCTAATGCGCCATTGCCATGTCCCGTCCGCCTCCCTAGTTTGCCAGGCGCAGCGACAAGGTTGGGAGCAAAAACATGGCATTGATCGTCGACGTGTTCGAGGCGCGCAGCGACAATTACGGCTACCTGGCCCACGATACCGCAACCGGGCGCACGGTGGCCATCGATGCGCCCGAGGCCGGCGCCATTCGCACCGCGCTGCTGCATCGCGGCTGGACGCTGACCGACATCTTCATCACCCACCACCACCTCGATCACGTCGAGGCGCTGGCCGAACTCAAGGCCGAGTTCGTCACCCGCGTTGCCGGCCCCCGTGCCGAATCCGACAAGATCGACGGCCTGGACATCTTGCTCGAGGCCGGCGACACCATCGCCCTGGGCGAGACCATTTTCGATATCTACGCCGCGCCCGGCCACACCCTGGGCCACATCGTCTTCTCCGACAAGGTGGGCGGGCACTTGTTCACCGGAGACGCGCTGTTCTCGCTCGGTGTCGGTCGCATGTTCGAAGGCACCCCCGGCCCGATGTGGGAGGGCGTCAAGGCATTGCGCGCCCTGCCCGACGCAACCCTGATCTATTGCGGCCATGAATACACCGCCAGCAACGCCGCCTTCGCACTGTCCATCGATCCCGACAACGCCGCCCTGCGCCAACGCGCCGCCGAAGTCACCGAACTGCGCAAGGCCGGCCGTTTCACCATTCCCGCGCTGCTGGGCACCGAAAAGCAGGCCAATCCGTTCCTGCGTGCCGACGATCCCGGCCTTGCCAGCCACTATGGTCTGCAAGGAGCCGCGCCGGCCGAGGTTTTCGCGGCCATCCGCAAGGGCAAGGACAATTTCTGAACCGGCCCTGATGCCGGTCTTGGCGCCTTTAACTTTATTGCCTGAAATGCGACCGAAACGTTAACAAATCGTTTACGTCTGGCACGCCGTTTGCCACCTATTGGTCAACAGCGCGTTGAACTGTCCAGCATTGGCACAGTCCGACCCATTCCGGGACAGGCAGGCGAACATGACCGATTTCGACACCCCCAAACGTCCAGATCCGGCACCTGGCCTGCCCATGCTGCTGGCGCCGTCTGCGCCGCGCCCGTTCCTGGGCCGCAGCCAGACTACGGCAGCCTTTGTCAGCCAGTTGCTGGCGGCGCGAAACAATCTGGCGCCCCAGCGCCGCCGTGGCACCGTGGCCGGTGCACTGGGCGCCTACAATGCGGGCGCCGGCGCCACCAGGATGCCCGCCGGCTACCGCAGGACGGTCGTCGCCTGAGCGCTAGTTGCCGCCCATCGTCACGTCGCGGCCCGCCCCGGTGATCGACACCGCAAAGCCCGCCACCACGTCGATCAGCGACATCACCATGAGCAGGAAAAACACCGAGCTGGACGCCGCGCCGGCCAGGAGGAACTCGATCAGAAACAGCACGAACACCACCATCGAGAGCATGTGCTCGACGATCGAGGACGAGCCGGTGCGGGTGGATTTCAGCACTTCGAAAAACAGGCACACCAGCGCCACGACCAGAAGGAAATCTCCGGCGGTAATGGCCCAGGGCGTTCCCGAAACCATGGCAATGGTGAACAGCCCATGCTGCCAGCCCGCCGGCGAGCCTCCCATGAACAGGAAAGCCACGATATTGTAGAGCACGAAGGGCACGATCAGCAGCGGCGGAATGAACGGCCCCCGGCGCTGCTGCAGGCGATTGCCACTGGGCGCAACATAAACGGTCTCGGTCATGGCAGTTTCTCCTGAACCGGCGCACCATGCCAGAGCACAACGCGGGCGAATAGGCCCCATGGCTGCTTTCCGTTTGCCATGCGGGATGGGTGAGCTATTGCTTCAGCTTGAGCGGGCCCACCATCTGTTCGGGCCTGACTTCGGCATCGAACTCCGCCCCGGACAACAGGCCCAGCGCAATGGCTTCCTCGCGCAGGGTCGTGCCGCGCTTGTGGGCACTCTTGGCGATCTTGGCGGCATTGTCATAGCCGATACGACGGTTGAGCGCCGTCACCAGCATCAGCGACTTGTCGACCAGCTCCTTGATCCGCGCCCGGTCCGGTTCGATGCCGATGGCGCAGTGATCGTTGAAGCTGCGTGCCGCATCCGCCAACAGCCGCACCGATTGCAGGAAATTATAGGCGATCACCGGCTTGAACACGTTGAGCTCGAAATTGCCCTGCGATGCGGCAAAGCCGATCGCCGCATCGTTGCCCATCACCTGCACCGCCACCATGGTCATGGCCTCCGATTGGGTTGGATTGACCTTGCCCGGCATGATCGAGCTGCCCGGCTCGTTTTCGGGAATGCTCAATTCGCCCAGGCCCGAACGGGGGCCCGAGGCCAGCCAGCGCACATCGTTGGCGATCTTCATCAGGGCCGCCGCCAATTGCTTGAGCGCCCCCGACGTCCCCACAAAGGCGTCATGCCCGGCCATCACCGCGTATTTGTTGGGCGCGGTCACAAAATCCTGCCCCGTCAGTTTGGCGATCTCGGCCGCGACCGTGAGGCCGTAATCGGGATGGGCATTGAGCCCCGTGCCCACCGCCGTCCCGCCCAGCGCCAGTTCCATGAGCTGCGGCAGGCTGGCCTTGATCGCCTTGATGGCCAGCTCGATCTGCGCCACCCAGCCGCTCATCTCCTGCCCCAGCGTCAGGGGGGTTGCGTCCTGCAAATGGGTGCGGCCGATCTTGACCACATCCATGAAGTCCTCCGACTTCGATGCCAGCGTCGCGCGCAACTGCTCAACGCGGGGAAAGAGGTAATGCTCCAGCGCCGCCACCGCCGCGATATGCATCGCCGTCGGATAGGTGTCGTTGGACGACTGGCTCATATTGACATGATCGTTCGGATGCACCGGCTTTTTCGAACCCATCACCCCGCCGGCCAGCTCGATGGCGCGGTTGGAAATCACCTCGTTCACATTCATGTTGGATTGCGTGCCCGACCCGGTCTGCCACACCACCAGCGGAAAATGCTCTTCCAGCCGCCCCGCGATCACCTCGTCGGCCGCCGCAATGATCAGGTCGCGCGTGGTTTCATCCAGCAGGCCCAGCTTGTGATTGGCCAGCGCCGCCGCTTTTTTCAGAATGCCGAAAGCGGTGATGATCTCCTTGGGCATCTTTTCGCCGCCAATATCGAAATTGGCCAGGCTGCGCGCCGTCTGCGCGCCATAATACTTGCCGCTTGGCACGTTGATGGTGCCCATGGAGTCCGATTCAACGCGCATGCTCATGGGGAGTCCTTGGATTGGGGCGTCGGGATCGCGGTGACGCCGGGCCGAACAACACAGCAAAACGGCCGATCCCCCAAGGGACCGGCCGTTCGCAAATCTCACATCCGGCGCAAGGCGCGACGGCTTATTTCTTGACGTCGAGAATCTGTCGGCCGCGATACATGCCGGTCTTGAGATCGACGTGGTGCGGGCGACGCAGCTCGCCGCTATCCTTGTCTTCGACATAGGACGCCGCGACGAGAGCATCTGCCGAGCGGCGGAAGCCGCGCTTCATCGGCGAGGTCTTGCGTTTTGGCACTGCCATGATCGGTACTCCGAATTCAATATCGTTGCGCCGCCGAAGCGGCCCAGAGACAAGACGCTCTGTTGGGGTTGCTGGGCTCTATAGAGGAAGAGACGCGGCTTGGCTAGGGGGATTTGCAACATCGCTGCCGCGCCGGCCTGCAGGCTTTTTGCCATTTTCTACTCGTCACGCACCGGCTCACCTCGCCCACGATGGCGAGAGCTATCGTTTATGACTTTTACTACAGTCCCGCCTCTGCCGCCGGGCCGCTCCTCCCCTGCTAGGGGGAGGTTGGGTGGGGGTCCGAAAGCCCCGATACCGGAGCTGGAGCACCCCCACCTTGATCCTCCCCCTGCCCGGGTGAGGCGTCGACTGAGGCCTTCCGTCAAAAGCCCGGTCAGCGGGCGAGCCGGATCGAGGCATCACAACCTCAACCGACCGCCCTCGCCCACGCAATCGGCCCGTTCGCCATACTGGCGGGCGCGGTCCTCGATCAGCCCGGCAATCCGCACCATCTCCGCCGATGGCTGCCCCGGCAGCCGCAGCAGCGGATTGGGCAGTGCCCGCGCCAGCAATGTTGCGGTACGCCAGTCCAGGTTTTGCGGCTCGATCCCGAACGCCGCCCGCGCTCCCGCCGCCACGCCGAACTGCCCCACCGGCCCCCATTCGGCAATGTTGAGATAGATCTCCATGATCCGCCGCTTGGGCAGCACCAGGTCGACATAAAGCGCCAGCGGCAATTCCAGCCCCTTGCGCACCACGCTCTGGCCATTCCACAAAAACAGGTTGCGCGCCACCTGCATGGTAATGGTCGAGGCCCCGCGCACGGGCCTGCCATCCTTCAAGTCCTCGATCTCGTCGCGCAAGGCCGCGAAATCCACGCCCGGATGCCGGCAGAACTGCCCGTCCTCGCTCATGATCACGGCAGCCTTGAGCCGGTCGGAAATCATGTCGATATCGCGCCACGCGCGCACCACCGGACGGCCCGTGAGATAGCGCTCCAGCATCGGCACGGAAACCGGATCGACGAACAGATAAATCGGTGTAAGCACAAGCGGAATGGCGACGATCCCGACTGCAGCCAGGACCAAACGGCGCATCCATTTCCACCAGCCGCGTGCCTTGCGCCGTCTCGCCAAAATCCATCCCCACGCCGTCTGCCCGTTCCTAACCCCTTCCTCCTCTTGCCGCCACAATCCTGAACCGCTAGCAACATCGCCATGCATGATTTTGCCGCCGACATCGCCAACTGTGCCGCCGAGGTCGAAACCGGGTTGGAAAATGTCCTGACCGCCGAGCAGCTGTCCGCTCCCGGTCCGGCCGCCGAGCGGCTGGTCGCCGCGATGCGCCATGGCAGCCTTAAGGGCGGCAAGCGGCTGCGCCCGCTGCTGGTGCGTCAGGCCGCCGCCATTTTTGGCGTTCCCGCCGCGCGATCCCTAGTGGCCGGGCTCGCGGTGGAAAGCGTGCATTGCTATTCGCTGATCCACGACGATCTCCCGGCCATGGACGATGACGATCTGCGCCGCGGCCGTCCGACGGTGCACAAGGCCTATGACGAGGCCACCGCCATCCTTGCCGGCGATGGGCTGCTGACCCATGCCTTTGGCCTTTTGGCCAGCCCCGATTGCCATCCCGACCCGGCCATTCGCATTGCGCTGGTGACCGAACTGGTGGCTGGCAGCGGCGCCGGCGGCATGGCTGGCGGGCAGATGCGCGACATCGAAGGCGAGCGCGGCGGATTTTCGGGCGACGATATCGCCATCATGCAGTCCATGAAGACCGGCGCTTTGATCCGCGCCAGCGTGCGCATCGGTGCCATCCTGGGCAATGCCGACGCGCGGGCCCTGTCGGCCCTGACCGCCTATGCCGAAGCCGCCGGCCGCGCCTTCCAACTGGCCGACGACCTGCTCGACGTTACCGCTACCGCAGCCGCGATGGGCAAGGCCACCGGCAAGGACGCGGCGCATGGCAAGCAGACCCTGGTCGCCCGCATCGGCGTCGACGAGGCGCGCCAGCACCTGCTGGCCATCGTCAACGACGCGCTTTCGGCGCTGCGCACCTTTGGCCCCAAGGCCGATGGCCTGCGCGCCACCGCCCGCTACTTCGCCAGCCGGGAGCACTGACATGGCCAGCCTCTTGAGCGTCAATATCGGGGAAGCCCGGCACATTGCCGGCTTAAAGTCGCTGACCGGCATCGTCAAGGCGCCGGTTCCGACCGCTCGGATCGACCGGCTCGGCCTTGCCGGCGACGCCATCTGCGACCGCAAGCATCATGGCGGTGCCGAGCAGGCCGTCTATCTCTATTTCCAGTCCGACTATGATTGGTGGGCAGACGAGCTCGGTCACGCCATCGCGCCCGGCACCTTCGGGGAAAACCTCACCATCGATGGAGTGGACGGCACCACCGTCGCCATCGGCGATCGCTTCTCCCTCGGCCCGGTCCTGCTCGAAGTCACCTGGCACCGCACCCCCTGCATGACCTTTGCCGCCCGCATGGGCGATCCGGGCTGGGTCCGGCGCTTCCATCGCGCCGGCCGCCCCGGCGCCTATTGCCGCGTGCTGGCAGGCGGGGCCGTCCAAACCGGCATGCCACTCGACTATCACCCCTTTGGCGGGGAGCGGATCACGGTGCGCGAACTGATGGCACTCGATGGCGCGCGCAAGATCGACCCCGCTTTCCTGCGCCGCGCCCTGGCCACGCCCATCCGCGAACAGACGCGCTTCAACTACGAAACCCGCCTTGCCGACCTGTTCTGAGAGCCACCATGAGCCGCCAATCCGTCCAAGCCGACCTTGCCGCCCGTGCGCCCGACCTCGACGTGCTGATCACCGAGACCTCGACCGCCACCGTGCAGCTGGCCGCCGACGCGCATGGCGTGGCGCCCGGCCAGATCGCCAAGACCCTTTGCATCCGCGTCGGCGGCCAGGACCTCCTGCTGGTCACCCGCGGCGACGCCCGCCTCGACAACCAGAGATCCAAAGCTGCCTTTGGCGGCCGCCCTCGCATGCTGGACGCCGAGGACGTGCTGCGCCTCACCAGCCACCAGGTTGGCGGCGTCTGCCCCTTCGGCCTGCCCGCGCCATTGCCGATCTATCTGGACGTGTCCCTCAAGACCTACGACGAGGTCATCCCCGCCGGCGGCGACACGCACACCTCGGTGAAGCTGAGCGTGGAGCGGTTGGCGGAATTGTGCGGGGGCAAATGGGTGGATGCGTGTCAGGGGCCGGCCGAGCCCTAACTGGGATTGGATCTAGGATCCTGGGCCGCGTGTCGAACGCCGACAACGGTGATGAATTCGGCGTCGATCTGATAAAAGATCACATACGGAAACGGCGGCACGACCAACCGACGCAATTGTCCGCTGGTGGTGCGCTGTCCCATGGCGGGAAAATCAGCGAGCAAGTTCAATACGGACTTGAGACGGCTCTGCACGTGCAGCTCACCTCGCGGCGAGCGCTCCCCCGATGTAGGTCAGAAGGCCGTCGTGTCACGCTCTGCTTGCCTGGGTGTAACGAAGCTTCACAGGCCGTGCTTGGACCAGATGGCGGCGATTTCCTTCTCGCTCGCGAACGTCCCGCAGACGCTTGCGCCAAGGACTGCGCTAGGCTTACCGCTTCATCGGCAGAGAGCGCATAGGCTGGCGCATCGACACCGGAAAGCTGCAACAGGACGCGGGCCAGATCGTCCTGGGCTGGAGCCGGCAAATTGCGGGCATGACGAACGGCTTGTTCGAAGAGCTTGGTCATGCCGGCAATATAGCCTGCCTTCTCGGCAAGACAAGATCGTGGCGCTATTCCGCCGCTTCACGCCCTGCTCCGAACTTGCGTTCGATATAATCCGCCACCATCACCTTAAACTGATCCGCCACATCGGCGCCGCGCAAGGTGGCGACTTTCTGGCCGTCGACGAACACCGGCGCGGCTGGTGTCTCCCCCGTGCCGGGCAGGGAAATGCCGATATTGGCCTGCTTGCTCTCGCCCGGCCCGTTCACGATGCAGCCCATCACCGCCACCGACAGCGTCTCGACGCCGGGATAGCGCTCCTTCCACTCCGGCATGGAGGCGCTGAGATGATCCTGGATATCCTTGGCCAGGCTCTGGAACGTCGTCGAGGTGGTGCGCCCGCAACCCGGGCACGCCGCCACCACGGGGAGGAACTGGCGGAACCCCATGGTCTGCAGCAATTCCTGCGCCACCTTGACCTCGGTGGTGCGGTCGCCGCCCGGCTCGGGCGTCAGCGAAATGCGGATGGTGTCGCCGATCCCCTGCTGCAACAGGATGCCCATGGCCGCCGACGAGGCCACCACGCCCTTGGTGCCCATGCCCGCCTCGGTGAGGCCCAGGTGCAGCGCATAATCGCAGCGCGCCGCCAGGTCCTGGTAAACCGCGATCAGGTGCTGCACGTCGCTCACCTTGGTCGAAAGGATGATCTTGTCGCGGCCCATGCCCAGCGCTTCGGCCCGCTGGGCACTCAGCAGCGCCGACTGGATGATCGCCTCGCGCTGCACCGCCGCCGCCGTCATCGGCTGCGCCGAAACTGCATTCTGGTCCATCAACAGGGTCAGCAATTCCTCGTCGAGCGAGCCCCAATTGACCCCGATGCGCACCGGCTTGTCGTATTTGAGCGCGATCTCGATCAGCGTCGAAAACTGCGTGTCGCGCTTGGCCTTGAAGCCCACATTGCCCGGATTGATCCGGTACTTCGCCAGCGCCTCGGCGCAGGCCGGATGGTCGGTGAGCAGCTTGTGCCCGATATAGTGGAAATCGCCGACCAGCGGCACGTCATAGCCCATGAAGGCCAGCCGGTCGCGGATGATCGGCACGGCGGCCGCCGACTCGTCGCGATCCACCGTGATCCGCACGATCTCCGAGCCGGCCCGCGCCAGTTGCATGACCTGCTTGACCGTCGCGTCGATATCGGCGGTATCGGTATTGGTCATCGATTGCACGACCACGGGCGCGCCGCCGCCGACCATGACGCCGCCGACATTCACTCCCACCGATCGCCTGCGCTCTGCCGGGCCTGCCATGACTCTACCTCTTGCTTGGCAAAGATGTAATCGCAAGCGCCTGACGGTGCAATGACAGCTGTGCCGGGGCCTGCCGGGCCATCGCCAGTTTTCTGCGCCAGGGTCTTGAACCATTTCGGCCATGGGCCATTTATTGGGCATGAAAAACCCATTCTCGCCTTTGGCACTGCTTGGCCGTTTCACCATCGGCCGGTTCTTCCTGTTTCGCAAGGAATTGCTCGTCCTGTGGCGGGCGTTCCGCCATCCCGCAACGCCGCTGCACCTGAAGGCCGCAATGCTGCTGGTGCCACTGTACCTGATCAGCCCGATCGACCTCATCCCCGACGTGATCCCGTTCCTGGGCGTGCTCGACGACTTCGTGGTCGTACCCATGCTGATGAGCCTGCTCGTCAAGCTGCTGCCGCTCGAAGTCACCGGCGTCAAGGCCCGCGCCCGCGCCGGCGAGCGCAACGACCACACCATCGACGGCCGCGCCCGCCGACTTTAGGCTGTATCTAGCAACCCCCACTTAGCCTCCCCCTGTTAGGGGGAGGAACTGGTTCGTGTTTCTACCAGCATTTCGCTACTACCGCGACGCGGTTCCTCCCCCTTTCAGGGGGAGGTTAGGTGGGGGTTTGGTCCGCCCTGCCTACTCGAACCGCACCAACAAGTCCTTCGCGTCGATCTGGTCGCCCGGCTTGACCAGCACTTCGGCGATCACGCCATCGGCCTCGGCATGGATGGCCGTTTCCATCTTCATCGCTTCGATCGAGCACAAGACGTCGCCCGCCGTCACCGACTGACCCGGCTTGACCGCCAGCGACGAAATCACCCCCGGCATCGGCGCGCCAACCTGCTTGGCGTCGCCAATGGCCGCCTTGGCGCGCAGCTTGACATCGCCGACCTTGAGCCGATCGGGCACCAGGATGGTGCGCGGCTGGCCATTGAGATCGAAAAACACCCGCACTTCGCCCTTTTCATTGGTCGGCGCGCGGCCGAGATATTGCAGGACCAGCGTCTTGCCCTTCTCGATATCGACGAACAGTTCCTGTCCTTCGCTGAGGCCATAGAAATAGACCGGCGTCGGCAGCACCTCGGTGGGGCCGTAGCGATCCTGCGTCTTTTCGAAGTCCGAGTAGACCTTGGGATACATCAGGTGCGAGGCGAGGCGATAGTCGTCGACATCGTGACCAATCTCTTCGGCGACCTTGGTGCGCTCCGCCTCGAGATCGACATCCTCGAGATACGAGCCCGGCCGCTCGGTGATCGGCTCGCGCCCCTTGAGCACCTTTTTTTGCAGCGCTTCGGGAAACCCGCCCGGTGGCTGGCCCAGATCGCCGGCAAAGAACCCCACCACCGAGTCGGGAAACGCGATATCGCGGTTCGGGTCCTCGACATCGGCCCGTTTGAGCCCCGCCGACACCATGGCCAGCGCCATGTCCCCCACCACCTTGGAGCTGGGCGTCACCTTGACGATATCGCCGAACATCTGGTTGACGTCGGCATAGGTCTGCGCCACCTCGTGCCAGCGCGTTTCCAGGCCCAGCGAGCGCGCCTGCTCCTTGAGATTGGTGAATTGCCCGCCCGGCATTTCATGGAGATACACTTCCGAGGCGCCGCTGCGCAGATCGCTCTCGAAGGCCCGATATTGCGTGCGCACCGCCTCCCAATAAAACGAGATTTGCCGGATCGCCTTGGCGTCGAGCCCCGGATCGCGCTCGCCATCGGTCAGCGCCGCCACCAGCGATCCCAGTGTCGGCTGGCTGGTCGTGCCCGATAACGCGTCCATCGCCGCGTCCACTGCGTCGACCCCCGCATCCACCGCCGCCAGCACCGTCGCCCCGGCAACGCCCGATGTATCATGCGTATGCAGATGGATCGGCAGGTCGATTTCGCTCTTGAGCGTCTCGATCAGCTTTTTCGCCGCCGCCGGCCGCAGCAGCCCCGCCATGTCCTTGAGCCCGAGCACATGGCTGCCGGCCGCCTCAAGCTCCTTGGCCAGGCCCACATAATATTTGAGGTCATACTTGGCCCGGTTGGGGTCGAGCAGATCACCGGTATAGCAGATCACCCCTTCAGCGACCTTGTTGGCCTCCAGCACCGCGTCGATCGAGACGCGCATGTTCTCCACCCAATTGAGGCAATCGAAGACGCGGAACACGTCCACGCCGCCTCTGGCCGCCTGCGCCACGAAAAACTTGACCACATTGTCGGGATAATTGGTGTAGCCGACGCCATTGGAGCCGCGCAGCAACATCTGCGTCAGGATATTGGGCGCCCCGTCGCGCACCTTGGCCAGCCGCTCCCAGGGGTCTTCGTTAAGAAAACGCATCGCCACGTCGAACGTCGCCCCGCCCCAGCATTCCAGGCTGAACAGGTTCGGCAGCCCGCGCGAATAGGCCCGCGCGATGCGGGTAATGTCGTAGGAGCGCATCCGTGTGGCCAGGAGGCTCTGATGCGCGTCGCGCATCGTCGTATCGGTGAACAGCACCCGCTTTTGCGCCTTCATCCAGCGGGCCAGGCCCTTGGGGCCCTCGCGTTCGAGGATTTGCCGGCTGCCATCATTGACGCTGAGCGGCTCGAACACCGGCACCACTGGCGGCGCGGCGTCCGCCGGCGGCATCGGCCGGTCGCGCACCTCGGGATGCCCGTTGACCGTCACATCGGCGATATAGCTGAGCAGCTTGGTCGCCCGATCCTTGCGCGGCTTGAAGTTGAACAATTCCGGCGTCGTGTCGATGAACCGCGTCGTATAGCGATTGCCCAGGAAATCGGGGTGAGTGATGATATTTTCGAGAAACGCCAGATTGGTCGATACGCCGCGAATGCGGAATTCGCGCAAGGCACGGTGCATGCGCGCGATCGCCTCCTCGGCCGTGGGCGCCCAGCAGGTGACCTTTTCCAGCAGCGGATCATAGAACCGCGTGATCACCGCCCCGGCATAGGCCGTGCCGCCATCGAGCCGCACCCCGAACCCGGTGGCGCCACGATAGGCGGTGATGCGGCCATAATCGGGAATGAAGTTCTGTTCGGGATCCTCGGTGGTCACCCGGCACTGGATCGCATTGCCGTTGAGATGGATATCCTCTTGCAGCGGCACGCCCGACTCGGGCGTGCCGATCACCGCTCCATCCAGCAGATGAATCTGCGCCTTGACGATATCGATGCCGGTCACTTCTTCGGTGACGGTATGCTCCACCTGGATGCGCGGATTGACCTCGATGAAGTAGAATTTGTCGGTATCGGCATCCATCAGGAATTCCACCGTGCCGGCGCCCCGATAGCGGGCCGCATTGCCCAGCCGCACCGCCGCGTCGGTCAACTCCTTGCGCACGGCTTCGCTCAGATACGGCGCCGGCGCCCGTTCCACGACCTTCTGGTTGCGCCTTTGCACCGAGCAGTCGCGCTCGAACAGATGCACCAGGTTGCCGTGATCGTCCCCGATCAGTTGGACCTCGACATGGCGGGCTCGCTCGACCAGCTTTTCGAGATACATCTCGTCCTTGCCGAACGCCGCCTTGGCCTCGCGCTTGCCTTCGCTGACCTCGGCCAGCAGCGCGCCTTCGTCCATGATGCGGCGCATGCCGCGCCCGCCCCCGCCCCAGCTTGCCTTGAGCATCAGCGGGTAGCCGATGCCGGCCGCCAGCTGCTTGATCGCCTCGGAATCGTCCGGCAGCGCATCGGTTGCCGGCACCACCGGCACATTGCTGGCCATGGCCATGTTGCGCGCCGCAACCTTGTTGCCCAGGTCGCGCATGGTCTGCGCGCGCGGCCCGATGAAGACGAGGCCGGCATCCTCGCAGGCATCAACGAATTCGGGGCTTTCCGACAACAGCCCATAGCCCGGATGGATCGCATCGGCGCCCGAAATGCGCGCAATGCGGATATATTCCTCGATCTGCAGGTAAGCCTCGACCGGCCCCTTGCCCACCCCGATCAGATAGGCCTCGTCGGCCTTGAACCGGTGCAGCGCCAGCTTGTCCTCTTCGGCGAAGGCCGCGACGGTCTTGAGCCCCAGCTCATTGGCAGCGCGAAACACGCGAATGGCGATTTCGGAGCGGTTGGCGACCAGGATTTTCTTGATGGGCATCGATGCGTGTCCGAGCAGGAGGGGTGCTGGGGGCTTTAAGAGCCCGGCTCAAATCAGGTGCAGCGGTCGGCGGCACGTGCCTGTCCAACCGTCGCCTCGCGAACTATTTCTGGCTGAGATGGCCCGCGAGATGGCTCATGTCGTAGCCGGCCGCCGCCGCCGCCGAAATGATCTCGCCGGCATCGGCCTGCCCCGCCTGGGACAAGGCCCACAGCGTGGTCGAGCGCGTACCCGAGCGGCAGAACGCGAAAACCGGGCCTGTGCTCCCCTCGAGCGCAGCCTTGGTCTTCTCCACCATGTCGGGAGACACCCCATCGCGACCCAATGGGATCGCATGGTATTGCAGGCCTTGCGCCTTGGCCGCGGCCTCGATCTCGGCCCCCGCCGGCTGGTCCGGCGTTTCGTCGTCGGGACGATTGTTGATGATGGTGGTAAACCCGGCGGCCTTGAGCGAAGCGACGTCCTCGGGCAGGATCTGCCCCGATACGGTGATGCGATCGTTGATCCGCTTCAAATCCAATTCACTGCTCCCGCGTGCCACCACAAAGGCTTGCCCACCCCTTTATATCCACCGGGCGGGCGCCGAAGCAACCGTGACGATCGCCAGACCGGCCGGCGGGCGCGTCGGAATCAAAACGCTAGGCCGCAACCGCCGTTTTGGTCCGCGCCAGCTTGCCCAGCGGCAGCGGTCGCCCCAGCAGGAACCCCTGCAACCCCGTGCAGCCGGCCTGCTGCAGCATGGCCAATTGCTCGCCCGTCTCGATCCCTTCGGCGATGACCTCCACCGGCAGCGAACGGGCGATGTCGCAGATGGCCGATACGATCATCGAATCGATCCGGCTGCGCACCATGTTGCTGACATAGGTGCGGTCGATCTTGATGATGTCGAAGGCAAAGCCGCGCAGATATTGCAGGCTCGCATGCCCAGCCCCGAAATCGTCGATGGCGATGCGCACACCCGTCTGGCGCAGGGCATCGAGATGTTCCTGCTCCTGCCCCTTGCCGCTCATCGGCACCGTCTCGGTGACCTCCACGATCAGCCGGTGCGGATCGGTACCGGTCTCGGCCAGGATGGCGGCAAAGCGGCGCGCGAATTCGGGGCGCCGCAACTGCGCCGGCGACACATTGACCGCGACCGGCACTCCCAGCTCCGGCAAGTCCAGGCACGCCCGCCGCAACACCCACTCGCCCAGCTTGTCGATCAGTTCGCTCTGCTCGGCGATGGCGATGAAGGCGCCCGGCGCGATCGTGCCGCGCACCTTGTGCTGCCAGCGCACCAGCGCCTCATAGGACCTGACCGTGCGGCCATCGGCGATGAACACCGGCTGGTAGTGCAACTCCAGCTCGTCCAGCAACAGGGCGGCGCGCAGTTCGCGCTCGACGAACCGCCGATGCCGCTCGTCGCCCAGCATGTCGGCATCGAACGCCACCACGCTGTGCCGGCCGGCCCGCTTGCCCTTGTACAGCGCCAGGTCGGCCTTGGAGATCAGATCGCCCGCTTCGCTGGCATCGGCCGGCGCCAGGGCAATGCCGATGGTTGCCGACAGCGCCACCGGCCGTCCTCCGATCAGCACCGGCCGGTCCAGTTCGCGCAGCAATTGCTCGCCCAGCCGGCGCAGTGCCGGCTTGTTGTCATGAGCCGGAATGGCGATGCCGAATTCATCCCCGCCCAGCCGCCCAACGATGGCGGTCGGCACCAGCGCGGTAATGGTCCTGACCAGATGGGTCAATGCCGCGTCGCCCGCGCTGTGTCCATGGCTGTCGTTGAGCACCTTGAGATTGTCCATGTCGAGCTGCATATAGCCCATAGCTTCGAGCGAGCCGTGATAGACATGGCTGCGCATCTGCGCGATGAAATAGGATCGGCTGAAGGCCCCCGTCAGCGCATCCCGGTTGACCGAGGCCAGCACCGCCCGATTGGCATGCTCGGCGGTGTCGATGCTGGCGGCCAGGCTCCCATAGCCGAGCCGCAGACCGACAAGCATGCTGGCCATGATCGCGATGATCAGGACGAACCAGAGCGAGACCCGTTCGCCCGCCAGCATCTCCGACGCCAGCCCGGCCAGGCACAGCCCGATAACCCCCAATATGGCCAGTGCCGCCACCAGCGAAAACCGGCGGTAGCCATCAAGAATCTTGAACAAGGTGGGAATTTTACGCATCGAGCCACCGAAACACACAAAGGCGCGCGGCCTTCATCCCGACTATGGCGGCCAAGCGTGAACATGACCTAAACGCCGGAAAATAAATACGATCTGTCAGGGAGTTAAGCGTTGATTGCGCAAAGGATCGCAAAGCTTATCGGGGCCCTGTGACGGTTTGATATCGGCAGAGCGGCCGTTGCCGTTAGGCTTAACCGGGCATTACCCACGGCTAAGGCACAGTGGCACCCACCCAGACCTTCCATACGTCCGCCCGGTCGCGAACGAACCGGTCCGCCACGCTTTCCACACTGGCACCCGGCGCGTTGAGCTGGGCCAGCAGCGCGTTCATGTCGCTGAGCGGCAGGGAGCTGCGCCCGAAATAGGCGGCAATGATCGGGCTGTCGGCATAAACCTGCTCCGCCAGCGCCACGACGACGCTTTCGGGGGCAAACGAGGACGGCACCGGATCGGCACACGCCACCCGCGCCAGGCATTGCAGCGCCTGCGCGTCATAGGCGCCCAGATCGACAGCGGCAAACGCCAGTTGCGCCAGCACCGCATTGGGCTGCCAGTAGTAAAACACGAACGGCTCCTGCCGGCTGACCGCTTCGGCGATCAGCGTGTCCATCTCGAAGCGATTGGCCGGCTCGACGATATTGACCAGATCGGTCAATCCCAGCGCCGCGATCAGATTGCGGTTGATCAGCGAACACCCCCAATCCACGGGGCAGGAGATGAAACGGATTTTGGCGCCGCCCGCCAGTATCGGCAACACCGCCTGCAGCGCCGCCGCCGCGCTCAGTTCGGGATGCGCTGCGGCCAGGTAATCGGGCACGAACCAGCCCTCGAACACGCTCTGGGCATAGCTGGGCGCGGCGGGCCGCACCATCTGCGCCTTGATCGCGGGGTTCCACACATCGGCGATCCGCCCGATCCACAATTCGGGCGCCACCGCCGGCTGCCCCGTCGTGCCCATCGAGGAGCCGGTGGCGGCCATGTCGCCGGGCACCACCTGCGTTTGGCACCCGAACTGGCTTGCCAGCACGCGCGCATGGATTTCGGCCAGCAGCGCCGCCGACGGCCAGCTCATGCGCGCGATCCCGATGGGCTGCGTGCCGCAGACCGGCGCCGGCGCCGCCGGTACGGCATCCTGCGCCCCGTCCAGTACCGTAACCTGCGCCAGAACCGGTTGCGCCATGCCCACCAATGCCAGCACGACGATCACCAAAATCCGGCCGGTCACACGACGCCTCCCCTGCGCAAAGCCGCCCATTCTATGCAAAAACCGGCCGCGTTAAGCAACAGCGACGAGGTCGCGCCGGCCGGCTCAATTGCCAGTGACTTCCACCGGCCAAATATGCAACAGTTCCGCCAGCGGAGCGCAGCGCGCGCTCCGGCATATCGTTGTTGCGTTCAGAACACAGGACCGCCAAGGCCGCTCGACGCAGCAACCCATAACGAGGGACATCAATGCTCAATCTGAAATCTATCCTGACGCTGGCCGTCGCCGCCACGACGCTATCGATCGCCGCCCCGGCATTGGCCGAGGACGTCAAGCTCGGCATTCTGGCCGATCTGACCGGCCCGATCGAAAGCCTCGCACCCCCGATCGTGGCCGGCGCGCAGCTGGCCTTCGATGAAGTCAATGCCCAAGGCGGCATCCTGGGCGGCGGCAAGATCGTGCCCGTGGTCGGCGACAGCGCCTGCGACGCGACGGCCGCCAGCGCCGCCGCCGACAAGCTGGTCAATACCGACCAGGTCACCGGCATCATGGGCGCCTTCTGCACCGGGGCCACCATCGGCGGCGCCAATTCGGCGGCCATTCCCGGCGGCGTCGTGATGATCTCGCCCGCCGCCAGCGCCCCGGCGCTGACCACCCTTGCCGACAACGACCTGGTCTATCGCACCACCCCGGCCGACTCGCTGCAGGGCGTCAAGATGGCCGACCTGCTCCTGGCGCGTGGCGTCAAGGATGTCGCCATCACCTATGTCAACAATGACTACGGCAAGGGCCTGGCCGACGTCTTCGCCGCCACTTTCACCGCCGGCGGCGGCACCGTCGCCGCCAATGTCGCGCACGAGGACGGCAAGTCGGACTATCGCGCCGAACTGGGCAACCTGGTCGCCTCGCAGAACCTGGTGATCCTGGCCTATGCCTCGGGCTCGGGCCAGACCGTGCTGCGCCAGGCCGTCGAATCTGGCAATTTCACTGCCTATATCGGCGGTGACGGCATGGTGGGCGACGACCTGCTGAGCGGCATCGATGCCGCCTCTGTCGAAGGCCTTATCGCCACCCGCGCCGGCGCCTATGCCGGAGCGTCCGCCGATACCTATGCAAAGCTCGCCACCGATGCCGGCCAGGACCCCACCGCAACCTACGCGCCCCAGGCCTATGACGCCGCCTTCCTCCTGGCTCTTGCCGTCGAAAAGAACGGCTCGGCCTCGCGCGACGGTCTTTCGGCGGCCCTGCGGGACGTCGCCTCGGCTCCGGGCGAAAAGGTGCTGCCCGGCGAATGGACCAAGGCTGCCGAGCTGATCAAGGCCGGCACCGACATCGACTATGAAGGCGCCGGCGGCCCGCTGGACTTCGACACCGCCGGCGACGTGCCCGGCACCATCGTCTATCTGCAAGTCGAAGGCGGCAAGTTCGTCGAGAAGGGCGCGATCGAGTAACGCGATCCAGCTCATCAGGACCACCAAGGCCCGGGAGCGATCCCGGGCCTTTTCATTGGAGCCATCATGGTCGATGACGAGACCCTGCGTTTTTACGCCGACAACGCCCAAACCTATGCCGGCCGCCAACGCCGGCTCGACCAGCACCAGCTCAACCGTTTCCTCGGCGCCCTGCCCGCAGGCGGCGCGGTGCTCGAATTGGGCACCGGCGGCGGCCAGGACGCCGCTTACATGATCTCGCGCGGCTTTTCGGTCACGCCCAGCGACGCTTCGCCCCAATTGGCAGCAGCGGCCCAGGCCCTGCTCGGCCAGCCCGTTCTGCTCATGGCATTCAACGAACTTGAGTCTGTTGCCGCCTATGACGGCATCTGGGCCAGTGCAGCGCTATTGCATGCGCCGGCGACCGAACTGACCGATGATATTGCTCGCATCCACCGCGCTTTGCGCCCCGGCGGCCGGCTTGCCGCCAGCTTCAAGGCCGGCCATGGCGAAGGCCGCGACGGCTTCGGCCGCTACTATAATTATCCCAGCGCGCAAGCCCTACTTGCCCACTTCCGCGCCGCAGCCGATTGGGCAAGGCTGGAGCTAACCGAAGTGGATGGCGGCGGCTATGATGGGTTGCCGACGCACTGGCTTTGGGTTCATGCGGCCAGATCGGCGGCGCGATCTTGAAACCGCAATGCAAACCGCTATTTACAGACCGTCGGTCACTTAGCTAATCTGCGGACCGAAACGCCATCAGCAAGGATGCCTGTCATGACGTCTTTCACCATCGCCGACATTCCCGACCAGACCGGACGCACCGCCATCGTCACCGGCGCCACCGGCGGGCTCGGCTACGAAACCGCGCGCCTGCTGGCACAAGCCGGTGCCCAGGTAATCCTGGCCGGACGTAACCCTGAAAAAGGCGCCGATGCCCTGCGCCGCATTCGCGCTGCCCATGCGGCGGCCAACATTGCTTTTGAAGCTTTGGACCTGGGCAATCTCGCCTCCATCGCGGCCTTCGGCACGCGGATGACCGGGCAATTCAAGCGCCTCGACCTCTTGATCAACAATGCCGGCGTGATGACCCCGCCCACCCGCAAGACCACCTCGGATGGCTTCGAACTGCAGTTCGGCACCAATCACCTGGGCCACTTTGCCTTGACCGGCCATCTGCTGCCGCTGCTCGTTCAGGCCCATGGTGCGCGCGTGGTGACCGTGTCCAGCATCGCTGCCCGCAACGGCAAGATCGATTTCGACGACCTGCAGGCCCAGCGCCATTACCGCCCCTGGCCCGCCTACGGCCAGTCCAAGCTCGCCAATCTGCTGTTTGCCCGCGAATTGCAGCGCCGCAGCGATGCCAATGGCTGGAAACTGCTGAGCACCGCGGCCCATCCCGGTTTTGCCCGCACCGACCTCATCGCCAACGGTCCGGGTAAGATCACCGGCATTGCGGGCATCATGACCAGCCTGCTCATGCGCGTCGCCTCCAATGACGCCAGCGCCGGCGCTCTGCCGACGATCCGCGCCGCCGTCGCTCCCGACGTCCGGCCGCTCGACTATTATGGACCCGACGGCTTCATGGCTCTCAAAGGCGCACCGGTTCGCGCCAAGGTCCCCGACCTTGCCAATGACGACGCACTGGCGCGCCGTCTCTGGGAGGTTTCCGAGCAGTTGACCGGCCTGCATTACGCCGCCGGTCCCGTCGCCGCTTGACAGTTCTGGCGAACGCCGACACCTCTGCTGCCTCAGAGCCTGGCTCTCAGCGGAGACTTCGCCGTGAGCGTCTTCCAACGCGCCCGCCAACCCGAACAAAAGACCGTCCGCCGCGAAACCCTGATCGCGGCGGCCACGGCGCTGTTTGATGAGCAGGGCCCCGCCGGTGCGGGTCTCAATGCCATCGCCGCGCGGGCGGGCTTCACCAAGTCCAACATCTACCGCTATTTTGAAAGCCGCGAAGAGGTGCTGCTGGCCCTGCTGCTGCGCGAACAGGCAGCCTTTGTCGCGGCCCTGCTGGAGCGGCTCGACGGGCTGACGCCAGGCTTTGTCGGCGCCGTCTCGGCCACGATCTCGACGGAATTTCTCGCCCGCCCGCGCTATTGCAAGCTGCTCAGCATGCTCTCGAGCGTGCTGGAACAAAACATCTCCGAGGACGCCATCGCCCTCCACAAGCGCGCCATTCTCGCCCAGTTCGAGCTACTTCCCCCGGCACTGGTCCGCGCCCTGCCCAAATTATCACTGGCCGATGCACAATGGGTCTTCCACACCATCGCCATTTTTGTGGTCGGCCTATGGCCCGCCGCCTTCCCGTCGCCCGCCACCGCCCGCGTGCTGGAACGCGCCGAATTTGCCGGCACTCGGCCGGTTCCAGAGCGGGACCTGCCCCGGGCCATTTTGGCACTGCTGCGCGGCATGGGCGCCTAGAACCGAAGCATTGGGGCTAAATGGTCACCCCCTCCCTCCTCCCCCATCAAGGGGGAGGAGGGAGGGGGTGCGCCACGCACGACATTTGGAGATATTGCCCTATCCCTCGCGTCTCACCACCTCCGGGATCAGCCCCTTGGGCGCGAACCGTAGCGCCACCGTAATCACCGCACCCAGCACGAAAATGCGCATCTGCGAGGCACGCGACTGGATATCGGGGATTTCGCCCCAGCCGATCTGGCCCGACCAGTGGCTGATGGCGTTGAACAGCAATTGCGCCAGCGGATCAGAAATGATCCACACCAGCCAGATCAGCACCGCTCCGAACACCGCGCCCCAATTGTTACCCGCACCGCCCACGATCACCATGACCCAGATCAGGAAAGTATGGTTGATCGGCTGGTAGCCCGACGGGTCCGAAATCTGCACGAAGCTGACCAGGATCGCCCCGCCGATCCCCATCATCACCGAGCCGAAAACGAAGATTTCCAGCTGCCGCGCCGTCACGTTCTTGCCCATCGAGGCGGCCGAGACATGATTGTCGCGAATGGCCCGCATCATGCGCCCCCAGGGGCCCGCATAGGCGCGCGAAATCAGCACCATCGCCACCGCGAAAAACACCAGCACCAATGCGAGAAACCCGCCCCGCGCCAGCAGCAGCGCGCCCTGTCCGTCCAGGCCGCCCGCCTGGTAGGCCTGCGGCAGCGGCGTCGGCCAGGGGATCGGCGACACGGTCAGCGTGCCGCGCGTCAGCCAATCCATGTTCTTGATCAGCGCCCGGATGATTTCGGAAATCCCGATCGTGGCGATCGCCAGGTAATCGGTACGCAGCCCGAGACAGATCTTGCCCACGATATAGGCCACGCCCGCCGCCAGCACCCCCCCGAAGATCCAGCCCAGCACCGGATGCGCACCCAGGCCACCAACCCACTTGCCGCCCGGATCGGACTCGATATAGGCCGCTGCCGGATCGATCTGGCTGCGATAGACGCAATAGCCCACGAACCAGGCCAGGGCGATCAACCCCATTTTCCAGCGTCCGGTGACGCCCACGCGATGGCTCTGCTGCGCGCCCACCACCAGCAGCGCCGCCGCCCCGAATGCGATCAGCGCCCGTCCCAGCATCCAGGGCCCGTCCGAACCCCAGAACTGCGGATTGACCGGATAGGAGATGAAGGTCACCGCCATGCCGCCCAGCATCATGAAGCCCATGATGCCGAAATTGAACAGCCCGCCATAGCCCCACTGGATATTGAGCCCCATGGCGATCAGCGCATAGGCTGCCGCCTCCACCAGCCGGCTGGAGGTAAACGGCACGCCCAGGAACCAGCCGATCAGCAGGATCAGCACGAACAGGCCGCCAAACAGGCTTAGGGAACGCGTGATCACGACGAAGCTCCCTTGAAGATCCCCGTCGGCCGCACCAGAAGCGTGACCACCAGGATGACGAAGGCGACGGTCAGCTTGTATTCGGTGGGCACCAGCGTCAGCGTTGCCGGCAATTGCAGCCATTCGGGCAGCGCCGCATTCAGCGGCCGCAGCACCAGACCCCAATTGAACACGGCGATGGTTTCGGCAAAGCCGATCAGCAGCCCCCCCGCGACGGCGCCATAGGCCTGCCCCAGCCCGCCCACGATGGCCGCCGCAAAGATCGGCAGGATGATGTTGAACGCCAGATCGGGCTTCAGCGTTACGTCCAGCGCCAGCATGGTGCCGGCCATGCAGGCCAGCGCCCCCGCAATCACCCAGGTCACCCGCACCACCAGCGCCGTATTGATGCCCGATACCTGCGCCAGGTCGGCATTGTCGGCCATGGCGCGCATGGCCTTGCCCAATCGTGAGCGCGTCAAAAACAGATGCAGCGCCACCACCGCGACGACAGTCACCACCACCATCAGCACCTGCGGCTCGGTGAACACCAGCGGACGGGTCGAGCCCAAGGCGGTCATGTCGATGCGAAACACGTCCTTGGTTTCGGTCTCGAAAAACGAATAGCTGCCCGAGCCGAAAAACAGCCGGATCAAACCCTGGATCATCAGCGTCACCCCGATCGAGGCGATCAGCAGGGTCACCGGCTTGGCCCCGCGCTTGCGCAACGGCGCATAAAAGCCCTTGTCGATGCCCAACGCTAACACGGCCCCCAGCACCATGGCGATCGGTAGCACCACAAAGCCGGTGGGAATCGGCGTAACGATCCCCCAAGCCGCGCACAGCGTCGCCAGCAAAAACGCGATGAACGCCCCGCCGGTCATCAGCTCGGAATGGGCAAAGTGGGCAAAGCGCAAAATGCCGAACACCAGCGTGATGCCGATGGCGCCCAAGGCATAGATCGAGCCCAGCACGGCGCCGGCGATCACCACCTGGTTGATGAAGAAGATCAGTTCGGTCATGCATCAACTCGCAAATGCCGTGCCTGCGTCACAGGCCCCCTCATCCGCCCTTCGGGCACCTTCGCCCACGAGGGGAGAAGGGAATAGAGCCGAAAACTTTTAGTCGACCCCTTCTCCCCTCGTGGGAGAAGGTGGCGCGCAGCGCCGGATGAGGGGGCGCTTTGGTTTGCGCAAGTGCGTTCCATCCTCACCCTCCCAAAAAGCTTTTGGCGACTTCGGGGTCGGCGATCAGTTCGGCGCCGGTGCCGGTGAACCGGTTCTGTCCGCCCGCGAGCACGAAGCCGCGCGAGGCGACGGCCAGCGCCTGGCGCGCATTCTGCTCCACCATCAGGATGCCGACGCCTTCCTGGTTGACGCGCACGATGGTCTCGAAAATCTCGATCACATAGCGCGGCGACAAGCCCGCCGACGGCTCGTCCAGCATCAGCAGTTTCGGCTTGCTCATCAGCGCCCGGCCCATCGCCACCATCTGGCGCTGCCCGCCCGACAGTTCGCCCGCCGGCTGGCGCCGCTTTTCCGCCAGCACCGGAAACATTTCATAGACCCATTCCATGGTCTCGGAAAAATCGTCCCGGCGGGTAAACGCCCCCATTTCCAGGTTTTCTTCCACGCTCATCGAGGTAAAGACGTTCTTTTCCTGCGGCACGAAGCTGAGCCCCTTGGGCACCAGCCGGTCGGGCAGGGAATTGGCGATGTTCTCGCCGCCGAACGCGATCGTTCCACCGGTGACCTTGAGCAGCCCGAAAATCGCCTTGAGCGTCGTCGACTTGCCGGCCCCGTTCGGCCCCACGATCACCCCGATATCGGACTGCTCGATGGCCATGTCCACGCCGTTGAGGATCGGCGCGCCGCCATAGCCGCCCACCACATGCTTAAGCTCGATCAATGCCATTACGCGGCCTCGACGGGCGAGCCGAAATAGGCCTCGACGATCGCCGCATTGGCGCGAATTTCGCTCATCGGACCCTCGGCGATCTTTTCGCCCTGCGCCATCACGATCACCGGATCGCACAACCGCCCGATCAGGTCCATGTCGTGTTCGATGACGAAGAACGTATAGCCGAGCTCCCTGTTCATGCGCTCGATATTGGCCGCCAGGTCCTGCAGCAAGGTCTTGTTGACGCCCGCCGCCACCTCGTCGAGCAGCACCACCTTGGCGTCCACCATCATGGTACGCCCCAATTCCAGCAGCTTCTTCTGCCCGCCCGACAGATTGCCGGCGAGCTCGTTGCGCACATGACCCAGCTTGAGGAAATCGATTACGTCCAGCGCCTTTTTGCGCACGGCGGTCTCGCGCGACTTGACCAGGCCCGGCCGGAACCAGGCATTGGCCAGATACTCGCCCTCCTGGTCGCCCGGCACCATCATCAGGTTTTCCAGCGCCGTCATATTGGAGAATTCATGGGCGATCTGGAAAGTTCGCAACATGCCGGTGCGAAACAACTGGTGCGGCTTGAGCCCGGTCACATCTTCGCCATCAAAGATCACCTGCCCCGAATCGGGCACGATATTGCCGGCGACCATGTTGAACAGCGTGGATTTGCCCGCGCCATTGGGCCCGATCAGCCCGGTGATCGAGCCGCGCCGGACCGCCAGCGAGCAATCGTTGACGGCGGTCAGCCCGCCAAAGCGTTTGGAGACGTTGCGAACGTCGATGACTGCGTCGGAGGACACCAAATTCCGTCCCGGTTCCTGAATGCCAATTGGCCCTGCTTTGCCGCGGGCCATTGGCGCGCATCTGCACACAACCGGGGCTGAGGGTCAACCTTGACCAAACGGTCAAACCACAGCCAGAACCGCATCCGCCGTGGGTTTGTTGAAGGCGCATAGCACATCGTAGAGCGTCGCCAGCCGCGTCAACGCTTTGACGTCGACATCGTGCGGCTGCGCCGAGAGCGGATCGATGAAGAAGATGAGGACGTCCAGCCGTCCCTCGGCGATCATCGCCCCCAATTGCTGGTCCCCGCCCAGGGGCCCGCTTTTGAGCAGGCTCACCGCCAGCCCCGTCGCCGCCATCACCCGGCCGCCCGTGGTGCCGGTGCCCCACAGTTCGTGCTGGCTCAAGTGCTGGTGATTGGCCTCTGCCCAGGCCACCATCTCGTCCTTCTTGTCATCATGGGCGACCAGGCCAATGCGCGCCATCTGGGGTGCTCCGGTGTTTGGGAGGTTGAACCATGGGGCGGGAGTGGGTGCAAGATAGCCCTGGGGCCAAGCGTCCCCACCCTGAACTGCGAACTAGAACTCGGACCAATCCTTGTCGATCGCCGCATTGCCATGGGTTGCATAGACCTTGGCGGTGGCGCGCAGCCGCTCCTGCAGGCCACGCACGCCACGCCCGGCGGGCAACACCGGCTCGACCGCTGCGCGCACCGGCGCCTCCACATCCCTGATGACGAACACATCCACGATCCGATCGAGCTCGCTTGCCTGCGCTTCGGTCTGCTCGATCGCCGCATTGGTTTGTTCCACCAGGGCCGCATTGTGCTGGGTCATCTCGTCCATGGTGCGCACGGCCGTATTGACCTCTTCGATGGCCGAGGCCTGCTCGCGGCTTTCGCGCGCGATCGATTCCAGCAGCCCGTTATTGCCGCGCACCGCCTCCAGCATGGCCTTGAGCTTGCCTGATGCGTCGCCGACGAGGCGCGAGCCGGATTTGACTTCATTGGCCGATTGCTCGATCAGAACCTTGACGTCCGCCGAAGCGCTGGCCGCCGATTGCGCCAGCCGCCGCACTTCCACCGCGACCACGGCAAAGCCCTTGCCCGCATCGCCGGCCCGCGCCGCTTCCACCGAAGCATTGAGCGCCAAAAGGTTCGTCTGGAAGGCGATATCGTCGATCATGCCGATGATGTTGGAAATCTTGGCCGAGCTCTGGGTGATCCGCTCCATGGCCGCGGTTGCCGCGTCCATCACCTGGCCGCCCTCCTCGGCGGTCCGGGTCACGGCCCCCGCATTGGCGCTGGCATCGCGCGCCCGATCGGCATTCTGCAGCACCGTGGCGGCCAGTTGCTCCATTGTTGCCGAGGTTTCCTCGATCGTTGCCGCCTGCTTGGTGGTGCGCTCGCTCAGGTCATTGGCGCCCGACAGGATTTCCCCGGTCGCGGTCTTGAGCGTGCGCGATGTCCCGCGCAACTGGCTCACCACCTCGGTCAGCTTGTCGGCCACCGCATTGGTGTCGTCCTTGAGCGTGGCGAAGGCGCCTTCGTAAGTCTCCTGCATGCGCAGCGTCAGATCGGTCTGGGCCATGGCCCCCAGCACCTTACCGATTTCGCTGACGCCGCGATGAAAGGTAGCGACCAGATTGTTGACGCTGGCGGCCAGGCCATTGAGTTCGGGATCGGGGAATTCCACATCCACCCTCCGAGTGAAATCGCCGGCGACCGCCGCGTCCACCACCTGCCCAAAGGCGTTCTGCAGGTCGCCCATCATCGCCTGCCGGCTGGCCTGATCGGCAATAATCCGCGCGGCTTCCGCTTCGGTCATCTGGCTGATCCGCAAGCCGTTCTCGCGGAACACCTCGACTGCGCGCACCATGTCGCCGATTTCGTCCTGGCGGTCCTGTCCCTTGAGCTCGATATCAAACTGGTCGTGCGACAGCGCCACCATATTGGCATTGAGCCGGGCGATCGGCTTGCTGATGCTGCGTGAGATCAGCACCCCGATCGCCAGCAGCAGCAGCGTCACCCCCAGCGCGATCGCCCCGCTGATCAGCGCTGCCTGCATGAAGATTGCGTCCACCTGCGTGGTCAGCACGCCCGAGGCAATGGTCCAGCGCCACGGCGTGAAGGCCTGCGCATAGCTCAGCTTGTCGAACTCGCCGCCCTTGGGGTCCTTGAACAGATAGGTCACGAAGGTGGAGCCATTGGCGATGGCGTTGCCGATCATTTCCTTGATGTAGAGCTTGCCGCGGCTATCGGCTTCGATGGCGCGATTGCTGCCCTGCTTTTCCGGCTTGGTCGGGTGCATCACGTTGATCATGTCGAAGCTGTCGACAAACACGTATTCCTGCCCCTGGTAGCGAAATCCGCGCAGCGATTCCAGCGCCAGGCGCTGCGCCTCGGCATCGCTGAATTCGCCGGCCTGCCCGCGATCATAGTAGTTCTGGGCAATGCTGGTCGCCGCCTGCACCACGCTTTGCAGTTCCGTGCGTTTGAACGTGTCCAGGTTTTCGCGCAGCGTATAAAGCTGGTAGGCCAGCACGCCCGCAAAACCGACGGCAAAGATGAAGATCAGCGTATACAACCGACGCGCGATGCTGCCGATAAAAAGCCTGGACAAAGGACGGCTCCGGATAAAACGTTAAGGGACATGCCGGCGCCCCGAGGGGTATCCGGGCGCTGCTGAATGCCTGTCCGACCGTCCAATCGAGCACGCCCTGTTGCTTTACCAACTTCCCCTTAAGGCCGGGTAAAGCATAAGCGCCGGAGCGCCTGGCCATAAAAAAGGGCGCCGGAGCGCCCTTCTTGCAGTGTTCGGCACTGTAACAAGCCGCCTAGAACTCGCTCCAGTCCTTGTCCACCGCGGCATTGCCGTGGCTGAGATAGGAGCGGGCCGCCGTCTTGAGCTTGTCCTGCAACCCCCGCGCGCCTTGTGCCAATGCCTTGACCGGCGCGAGCCGCACCGCCTCGGCCATCGGCGCTACCGCCCTCTGGGCATCTTCGAGGGCAAAGATATCCACGATCCGATCGAGCTCGCTCGCCTGCGCCTCGGTCTGCTCGATCGCCGCATTGATCTGTTCCACCAGGGCCGCATTGTGCTGGGTCATCTCGTCCATGACGCGCACCGCGGTATTGACCTCCTCGATCGAGGACGCCTGCTCCTGGCTGTCCTTGGCGATGCTGCCCATCAACTCGTTGGACGACCGCGCTGCAACCAGCATGGACTCCAGCTTGCTCGCGGCGTCGCTGACCAGCTTGGAGCCGCCCCGGACCTCGTTGGCGCTCTGCTCGATCAAGGCCTTGACGTCCGCCGAGGCGCTGGCCGCCGACTGCGCCAGCCGCCGCACTTCGACGGCAACCACGGCAAAGCCCTTGCCCGCATCCCCCGCCCGCGCCGCTTCCACCGACGCGTTCAGCGCCAGCAGGTTCGTCTGGAAGGCGATATCGTCGATCAGCCCGATGATATTGGAGATCTTGCCCGACGACTGGGTGATTCGCTCCATCGCCGCCGTCGCCTGCCCCATCACCTGGCCACCCTCTTCGGCAGTCTTGGTGACCCCCGATGCCACGGTGCTCGCCCCGCGCGCCCGCTCGGCATTCTGCATCACCGTCGCGGCCAGCTGGTCCATCGCCGCCGAGGTCTGCTCGATCGTCGCCGCCTGCTTGGTGGTGCGTTCGCTCAAATCGTTGGCGCCCGCCAGGATTTCCCCGGTCGCGGTCTTGAGCGAGCCCGAGGTTTCGCGCAATTGCGCCACGATATCGGCCAGCTTGTCGGCCACCGCATTGGTATCGTGCTTGAGCTGGGCGAACGCCCCCTGATAGTTTCCCGCCATGCGACGCGTCAGGTCGGTATTGGCCAGCGCCGCCAGCACCTGCCCGGTTTCACCCAGCCCGCGATCGACCGTCTCGACCAGGTTGTTGACCGACCCGGCCAGGCTGTTGAGCTCGTCATCGGGAAATTCGGCCTGCACCCGCTTGCTGAAATCCCCGGCGATGGCCGCATCCACCACTTCGCCGAACGCCAGTTGCAGCGCCTGCATCATCGCGGCACGATCGGACTGGGCGCGAATGATCTGGGCGGCTTCCGCCTCGGTCATCTGCGCCACTTTCTGGCCGTTCTCGCGAAACACTTCCACCGCGCGCGCCATCGCGCCCAGCTCGTCCCGACCGTCGGCGCCATGCACCGCGACATTCAGATCGCCCTGCGCCAGCGCTTCCATCGTGCCTGTCAGGCGGCTGATCGGCCGGCTGACCGAACGCGCGAACCCAAAGGACAGCAGCGCTGCCCCCACCAGCAGGATCGCCCCGACAGCGATCATCGTATTGCGCATCTGCGTGACCGGCGCCAGCACCTCGGCCTCCGCCTGCACCGCCGTCACCGCCCAGGTGACGCCATCCACGTTGATCGGGCTGGCCGACAGCACCATGGCGGTGTCGCGATAGCCGGTCCCCGAACCGCTCGCCATCGCCCCGCCCAGCGCCGTCGTCACGACCGGCGAGGTGAACGCGGTTTGCAGCACATCGGCGTTTTCGGAAAATTTGGACTCCGAGCGCAGCAACCCATCGGCGCCCACGATCACCACTTCCCCCGTATCGCCCAGCCCATCGATCTGCGACACCCGCTGGCTGATTGCCGGCGACAGGATTTCCAGCGCCATGACCCCCACCACGGCGTCCGCCTTGTAGATCGGCATCGCCATGAAACTGGCCGGCTGGCCACCGATCGGCGCATAGGGCGAAAAATCGGCAAACGCGGCCGTGCCCGCCGGCAAGACCTGTGCCGCCAGCACCAGCTTGGCAAGGCTCGTCTGCACCATGGCTGTATCGGTGGCAAAACTGAGCGCGAAATCGGGATTTTTGGCGGTGGAATAGACCAGCTCGCTCTCGAGGTCGAACAGCAGCACGTCGCTGTAGCCGCGCTCCAGCATCAGCGCGCGAAAGCCCGGATGATAGCGCTTGTGCTGCGTATCGTAGCTCGCCGCCAACCCACCCGAAGTATCCAGCAGCCAGCGCGCCGCCGGATCGGGATTGTCGGTGACATAGGCCTTCTGGAACTGCGCCGCGGCACCCTCGCCGAGCCCGCTCTTCATTTCGCCATAGGAGCGCGTCAGGTTTTCCAGCGCCGTGACCGTATCCGCGCGCTGCGTGAACAGGCGCAAATCCACCTCGACCGTGTCGAAGTAAGCGACCAGCATGCTGGTGGCGCTGACCACCGAGGCCTGCATCGCCTGCTCGCGCTGTGCCTGGACCGTGGACAGGCTGATCAGGTACCCCGCGATGCCGATCCCCACGCCTACGGCGAGCGCCATGCCGATCAGCGCCATCGGCAATTTTTGGGAAATCCTCAGCTGCGACAGAAATTTCATGCGATAGGCTCCCGCCGGCGGCAGGGTACAGCGCGCTCGAACACTTTCGATGGCCGGAGCGACCGCGCAGGCGCGGCGGTCCGGGCGCTGCTTCCCTCCCCCTCCAAAGTCGGACAACGACTTGTACGGGGAAGCTACAGAACGCCGATTAACGCCCTGTTACGCAACAACCGCCCGTTCCGGCAAAACCCCTGGGTAAAACCACGTAAGAGGAAATTAATCATAAATCTTTAGCCTTTGGCTGGCCCGCAGCCCGATGGACGCGCGTTGCGGCTGAAGGACGCTGCCCATGATCACGCTGCCCGGACTCAAGATTGCCCACAAGCTGCCGCTGGTCATCGTCGGCTCGGCACTGCTGGTCGGATTGGGCATCGGGGTGGTCGCCTATGGGGTGGGCCTGCAAACGGTGGACATGCAGCGTCAGCAGAATTTCGAGGCCTCGGTCCAGTCGGGCATCGGCCGGGTCCAGGACTACATCAAGTCGGTCTCCACCGATCTCAAGCTGCTGGCGTCGCGCCGCGAAACCATCGCCGCCATTGCCGCCATGAGCGCGGCCTATGGTGCGCTCGACGCCCAGGGCGACGGAGCCGCCCTCGTCCACGCCGCCTTCGTCGATAACGATCCCAATCCCAAGGGCAAGCGGCAGGCGACCGATGCCGCCGGCACCACGGTGGGCGCTTATGACGACGCGCATCGCCTGATCCATCCCGAATGGCGCGCCATGATGACGGCGCGCGATTATGCCGACGTGTTCCTGTTCAATGCCGATGGGCTCCTGGTCTATTCGGTGCAAAAGAACGATGATTTCGCTACCGGTTTTGCCGATCCAGCCAGCAATCCGCTCGCCGATAGCGGGCTGGGCGAGGCCTATCGTGCCGCCCGCTCCGCCTCGGCCGGGACCGTCGGCTTCGTCGATTTCTCGCTTTACGCCGCCAATGGTAAGGTGGCCGAAAGCTTCCTTGCCACGCCCGTCTATGATGGCACGACCCTGGTGGGCGTGCTGGCTTTTGGCCTGCCGGCAAAGACCTTCACCGCCCAGATGGCAACAATCAAGGGCCTGGGCCGCACCGGGGAGGCCCTGATCGTGGGTGCCGACGGCTTGATGCGGACCCAGTCGCGCTATTCCATGGCCAGCGACGTGCTGGTCTCCTCGGTCAAGGGCGATCCCACTTTCGATGCCGCCCTCGCCGGAACTGCCGCCAGCGGCATCATTCCCAATTTCCGGGGCTACCAGACCGCCGTCATGGCTGTGCCCACCAGCGTCTATGGCGTGCAATGGGTCGTGGCGGCGGTCCAGAACCAGTCCGAAGTGCTGGCGCCGGTCGTGGCCATGCGCAATCTGATCCTGATCATCGGCGGGGTCTTGCTGCTCCTTGCCGCGGGGCTGGGCATGGTATTCTCACGCTCGCTGTCGCGTCCCATCACCCGCCTGACCCGCTCCATGGACGCCCTGGCCGGCGGCGATCTGGAAGTGGCCGTCGAGGGCGCCCGCCGCAAGGACGAGTTGGGCGCCATGTCGCGCGCCGTTGAGGTGTTTCGGCAGAATTCCAGCCGCGTGGTCGAGCTCAATGCCGAACAGGTTGCCGCCGAGCAATCCAACCGCATCGAGCGCATCGAGATGATGCATGACCTCCAGAACGCCTTTGGCGCCGTGGTGGACGCTGCCATCGCCGGCGACTTCTCGCGTCGCGTCGAAGCCCACTTTCCCGACGAGGTGCTCAATCAACTGGCCGGCTCCGTCAATACCCTGGTGCACACCGTCGATCGCGGCGTGAATGAAACCGGCATCGTGCTCGAGGCCCTGGCCAATACCGACCTGACCAAGCGCATGCAGGGCAGCTATGAAGGTGCCTTCGCCAAACTCAAAGCCGATACCAATGCCGTCGCCGAGACCCTGACGGGGGTGGTGAGCCAGCTCAAGAACACCTCCCGCTCGCTCAAGACCGCCACCCAGGAAATCGTTCTGGGCTCCAACGACCTCAGCGAGCGCACCAACAAGCAGGCCGCGACCATCGAGCAGACCAGCGCCGCGATGCAGCTCCTGGCGGGCACCGTGGCCACCAATGTGCAGAAGGCCCGCGACGCTTCGGTCAATGCCAGCGCCGTTACCCGCACCGCCGAGGAAGGCGGCGCCGTCATGCACCAGGCGACGCAGGCTATGGAGCGCATCACCCAGTCCTCGGGCAAGATTTCCAACATCATCGGGCTGATCGACGATATTGCCTTCCAGACCAACCTGCTGGCGCTCAACGCCTCGGTCGAAGCCGCCCGCGCCGGGGAAGCCGGCAAGGGTTTTGCCGTCGTGGCCGTGGAAGTTCGCCGCCTGGCCCAATCCGCCGCCAACGCCTCCCACGACATTAAGGAGCTGATCGACCAGAGCGCCAGCGAAGTCACCGGCGGCAGCCGGTTGGTGGTCGATGCGGCCACCAAGCTGTCCGACATGCTCGAGGCCGCCCGCCAGAACAACGCCCTGATGGACGTGATCGCCCGCCAGAGCCACGAACAGGCGACCTCCATCGACGAGGTCAACACCGCCATGCGCGTGCTCGACGAAATGACCCAGCACAATGCCGCGCTCGTGGAACAGATCAACGCCGCGCTCGAACAGACCGAGGCCCAGGCCAGCGAACTCGACCGCGTCGTCGACATCTTCGCCCTGCAAGACCCCGATGCCGCCCCGATGCTGATCCAGGCCGCCGAATAGCCTGGACCGATCAGCTGCGATCCGGTCACAGGTCGGCACGATCTCATAACCGGCGCTGCAAAGACCGTTTGGTACCGCCAGGCCAGGGTCAGATGCCGTGGTTTTCGAGACCCGATGCGCCGCCTTATGATAAACAGAACGCCCATGGCGTTACGCGAAGGATCATGGCGCAAGGCCCATCAACAGGCGCGCAATCGCGGCCGATGACAACTATGGGCGGATGTTACGGATGCTCGCTCAGGACAGCGCGCCGATCACGGCCTCGATCCGCTTCTTCATCGTCGACAGATCGAAGGGCTTGATGATGTAGTTGTTCACCCCGAAGGAAATGGCTTCCTTGACCTGTTCCTTGTCGGATCGGCCGGTCGCCATGATGAACGGCATGCCTTGCGTGCGCGGATGCTTGCGGATCACCTTGAGCAGCGTCAGCCCGTCGATATCTTCCATGTTCCAGTCGGAAATGATCAGGTCGACATTGGATTTTTCCAGCTTGCCCAGCGCGTCGCGCCCGCTCTTGGCCTCGATGATGTCCTTGAAACCCAATTGGGTCAGGATATACTTGCATATCCCGCGCATCGACTGCTGGTCATCCACGATCAGGACGCTGACGGCGCTCGCCTTTGGCATTGTTCAGTTCACTTTCCGAGCCCAGAGTGTTGGCGTCCCCATCGCGCTCAACACTAGGCAACAAGCGTTACAAATCTATCAATCGGCCGCCCGCATTGCGACCGGTCCGCTTCATGCCGCCTTTTTGAGCCGTACCAACGCATTGGCCAGTCGCGCGGCGATCCCGTCGAGCGGCGCCTGCTCGACCACCGCGTCCTCCTCGAACGCCACGCGTGGCATGCCGTAGACCAGCGACGTCGCCTGGTTCTGGCCCACCGTGTAGGCCCCCGCGTCGCGCATCAGCTTGAGCCCGCGTGCCCCGTCGCGGCCCATCCCGGTCAGGATCGCCCCCACCGCCATCGGCCCCACGCTCGCGGCCACCGATTCAAACAGCACGTCCACGCTCGGGCGGTGCCCGCTGGCCAGCTCGTCATGGCTGAGGCGACCCTTGAGCTGCCCCGAACTGCGCTCGACGCGCAAGTGGTAATCACCCCGCGCCACATAGGCATGTCCCGCCAGCAGCGGCATGCGGTCTTCGGCTTCCAGTACCGTGATCTGGCACAATTCATCGAGCCGTGCGGCAAACCGGTTGGTGAAGCCTGCCGGCATGTGCTGGGCGATCACGATCGGCGGGCAATCGGTCGGCATATTGATCAAGACGGCGCGGATCGCCTCCACCCCGCCGGTCGAAGCGCCAATGGCGATCAACGCTCCCTCGGGCGCCGCCGCCGTGCGTACCGCCACCTTGGCCGTGTCCACCCGGTCGGCCCGGCCCCTGACATCGGATCGGGCCGCCGCGCGGATTTTGTCGCGCAGCCCGGCGCCGAACGCTTCGAGCCCGCCATCCATTTCCACGCTCGGCTTGGCCACGAAATCCACCGCACCCAGTTCCAGTGCCAGCAGTGTTTCGCTCGCGCCCTTGCGTGTCAGCGTCGAGACCATCACCACCGGCGTCGGGCGCAGCCGCATCAGCTTTTCCAGGAACTGCAGCCCGTTCATGTTGGGCATTTCGATATCGAGCGTCACCACGTCCGGGTTGAGCGTCTTGATCTTCTCGCGCGCTTCGATGGGATCGACCGCCGTGCCCACCACCGCGATATCGCCGTCCCGCACCAGCATGCGCGCCAACACTTCGCGGATCAGGGCTGAATCGTCGACGACCAGGACCTTGATACTCATGCAGCTTCTCGCTTGTTCGATTTGAGCTTGGATTGATAGATCGTCTTGCCGACCAGCTTGAAGCCGTCGCCGCCCGAGCCCAGATTTTCCGAATGCCCGATATACAAAAACCCTTCCGGCGCCAAAAGGCTCGCAAACCGGCCGAACATCTGCCCCTGCGTCGGCTTGTCGAAATAGATCGCCACGTTGCGGCAGAAGATCGCGTCGAACGGCCCCTTCATCGGCCAGGCCGTGATCAGGTTGAGCGGCTTGAACGAGACCAGTTCGCGCACCGCTGCGCTGACCTCGATCTGCCCGTCCCCGCGTCTGTCCAACAGCCGTGCGCGCTCCGGCGCCAGCCCCGACAGTTCGGACTCCGGATAAACGCCCAGCGCCGCCTTGCGCAACACGGCCGTGTCGATATCGGTGCCCAGGATCTTGAAGTCCCAGCGCCGCAACTCCGGAAATGCCGCCAACAGGTCCATGCCCACCGTATAGGGTTCCTGCCCCGTCGAGCACGCCGCCGACCAGATGCGCAGCCGCGTGCCGCGCGGCTTGCCCGCGATCAGCGTGCCGACATAGCGGCGCAAATGTTCGAAATGGTGATCCTCGCGGTAGAACCGCGTCAGGTTGGTGGTCAGCGCATTGACGAAATTCTGCCCGTCCTCGGCCGAGCCGCCGCGTTCCAGGTAATCGACGTAATCGTCGAACCCGGCCAGCCCCAAGGCCCGCACGATCTTGGACAGCCGCGAAATGACCAGCGTGCGCTTGGCATCGCTGAGCGAAATGCCCGCGACCTGATAGACGCGTGCCTTGATGCGCGAGAACTCGCGCTCGCTTAAGGCAATTTCGCCCGCTTCCATACCGTTTACCCCATGTTGCGCGCCGGGCAAGTGCTAGGCCGCCGTATCGATCCGGCGCTGGGCAGCGCGCTGGGTTCGCCCCACCGCCGCGTCGCTGACCGCCTCCATCCGCCCGGTGAGCCGCTTCAGCGTCTCCCCGCCTTCGTCCAGTGTGGCAACGATAGTGTCCGCTTCATCACTTAGATTGCGTAAATGGTTGTCCAGTTCCCCGATCATTTTTTGCAGCGATTGCGCTTGGTCCACACCGGCGCCCGTTTGTGCCCGCCCGCGGCTGACCACGGCGCGGATATCCTTGGCGCTGCGATTGGTCATTTGGGCCAGCATGCGCACCTCTTCGGCGACCACGGCGAACCCTGCCCCCTTCTCGCCCGCCCGTGCCGCTTCCACCGCTGCGTTCAGCGCCAGAAGGTTGGTGCGAAACGACACCTCCTCGATCGTGGCCACCATGGTGTCGATCTCGCGCGTCATGGTGTCGATATCGGCCATCGCCGCATGGGAGCGCCGCGCCGCCAGCTCCGCCACGCCCACCAGGTTACGCGCATCCTGGCCCCGGCTGCGCACCTGCCGCGCCTCGCGCCCGCCGCGCTGCAAGGCGGTACCAGCCGCCAGGGCATCGGCCTGGGTCTGGGACGCGACCTGGCTCAAATGGGCGGCCTGGTTCTGGAACCGGTCGACCAGTTGCGCCACCGCGCTGAATTTCTGCTCCAGCCCGTGCCGCCCGCTGGCTTCCTCCACCAATTGGGTTTCGACCGCCGCCAACAGCTCGGCCAGCCCGCGCGACTGCCGGCTGAACGCCCCACCCACGAGGTCGCCAGGAGCCATCTCCCCGCTCAACAGTCGATCGAATTCGCGCAGGCCCGCATCCACCGCTTCCATGCCGCCATTGAGGGCCGCCAGCGCCGGGTTGAGCGCCGCCACGTCCGCCTCGAAGCGAAATCCGGTCTGCCCGCTCGCCAGCGCGCCCACGAACGCATCCATGTCGTCATCCTCGATATAGCCGCCGGCCGGCTGCAGTTCGAGCAGGTAGCGCGATGCGGCGATCCCCACGCGCAGCACGCGATAGCGCGTTCCCGCCAGCATCAGCATGGCTTCCTGGGGTGCCCCGCCGCCTGCCGCCAGATATCCCGCGCCGAACAACGCATCGAGATTGGCCCCGTCCACGACCCGCGGCGCGATGCGCGCCATGCCCGCGCTCGCGGCCAGAATCACGCCCGCCTCGTTGATCAGCATGACGTTCTGCCCCATGGCGCCGATCGCCGCCTTGAAATGGTGCGCCCGCTCCAGCCGCCTGCCCAGCCGCTCGAGGATCGAGGCAATGCTGAACACTTCCCCCGGCCTGTCGCACAGCCCCGCCGCCTGCGCCACATTGACCAGCACGGCGTCATGGGCGCGATCGGCTTGCAGTCCGGCAAACAGCGTGCCGGTCGCCGCCATCGCCACCAGGCCCCCGGCAACGATCAGCGAGCCGGCGCCCGCGCCAAAGCCCAGCAGCATGCCGCCTGCCGTGAAGACGGCCGCGAGCCACAAACCGGCAGCGATCAGCGCGAGGCGCATATGCAGCATGGCAGGCGGTTTCCGCAAATCAGCGCAAGGTGTTCATCACTGCTAAACCTTACTGCAGGAATGGTTAATCAAGTCTCTAGGCAAAACTGCGCAGCTAAGACTTGGCTAATCTTGATTGCTCCCGCCTTACCCGGGCCGCCAATATTGTCTCGCTTTGAAACGTCGCAAATCCGTCATGCCGAACGCGAAAACCCGCCTGCGCCGATAAGCGCAAGCGGCTTGGCGAACGCCCGGCGAACCGGCGTCAGAACAATTCGATATCGTCGTGCGCGGGCACCACGACCGCGCGGCGCGATGCGATCACCACTTCTTCACGCGCCACGCTTGCCCCCGCATCGCTGTCGAGCCGCTTGACGAAGGCACGCCCGGAATGCGGCTTGAACAGCACCCGCCGCGCATAATTGCCCCCCAGGTCCTCGTTTGCCAGCCCGTAGCCTTCGGCCGCCAGGAACTCGCGCACGAATTCAATGTTCTTGGCGCCCACATCGTCCAGCGCCGCGTTGATCTTGCCGCCGCCGAACACCTTGATTTCCAGGTTCGACTTGCGCCCGGTCCCCTGGCTCAGCACCTTGTTGATCAATTGCTCCATGGCAAAGGCGCCATAGCGCGCCGAAGCGCCATAGCGGTCCTTTGACGAGCCCGATTGCTCGGCCAGCAGAAAATGGTTCATGCCCCCCACATTGGCGACACGGTCGCGCACGCAGGCCGAAATACACGACCCGAGCACCGTCGAAAACGTCAGGTCGGCGACATTGGACGTATGACAATCGCCTTGGTGCACCGTGGTAACCACCCCGCGGTCGAATTCGGGCGGCAAAGAATGGGCCATCGCCATGAGATACTATCGAACTCCAACGCGCCAATCCCGGCGGCAAACGACAACTCTAGCTCAACCCGTTCCGGACCCGAGGGCGTCACCCCGTCGACGTCCCAGGCGCTAATGGGTTGATCGTACCGGCAACGTGTTATCCAATTGCTAACCACGCCGACGAAGCTTTGCCGTCTGGCATCATCAAGCAAGAAGAGCTTTAGAAATGCTGGGCTAGTCTGCTCGCATCGGCGGCTAGGAATAGACTGATGTCACTGCAGAAACTTGCGCGTGAACTTGACGAGACGGCGCGCCAGACCGCCGGAATGGTCGAAGGCATCAGCGAAGCGCTTGAAATCCTCAGCGAGGTCGCCGCCGATCGCCAGGCCGATGTGCGCATGGCGGTGCAGATGATCGTCACCGCGCTACAGGGCCAGGACCGGATCGAGCAGCGCTGCCACAACATGGCGCTGGCCGTGCGCCAGTTCGCCCTGTTGCCGCCCACTGCACCCGACTCCATCTACGATGAAATCTGGTCCAACCTGACCCTTGACGAATTGCGCGTCCCCGCCCTGTCCGGCATTGCCGCCCATTCCAGCCATGGCGAAGCCGAACTGTTCTAGCAGCGCTACTCGCCCCATCCCCTCACCGTATTGCCGCCAAACACCATCTGCCGGATTGCCGGGCTGGCCAGGCTCGCGCTGAACCCTGCCACTGGCACGCTGGCCGCGTTCAGCCGATCGCTTTGATCGGCACTCAGCTTTAAGTCCGTCGCGGCGATATTGCTTTCGATCTGGGACAATTTACTGGCCCCGATCAGCGTTGACGAAATGCCCGGCCGGGCGATCGCCCATGCCAGTGCCACTTCGGCCACCGGACGCTCCACCTCTCCCGCCACGGTGCGCAAGACCTCCACAATGGCCCAGTTGCGGTCGGTGAACTTGCTGTCGCCAAATGGATTGGCCCCGCTCAACCGACCGGTGCCGCTGGTATCCTCCCGCCGGTATTTGCCGCTGAGAAAACCGCCCGCCAGCGGGCTCCAGGGCATCACGCCCATGCCCGCCTCCCGCGCGACCGGCAGGTGTTCGGCTTCCACGTCGCGTGCCACCAGCGAATATTCCAGCTGCATGGCGATGGGGCCGGGCACCCGCCGCTCCGAAGCGATCGTCGCCGCCTTCATCGCCACCCAGGCCGGCATGTCCGAAAATCCGAAATAGCGGATCTTGCCTGCCCGCACCAGATCGCCAAGGGTTTGCACGATCTCCTCGACCGGGGTCACCCCGTCCCATATGTGCATCCAGTAGAGATCGATGTAGTCGGTTCCCAGCCGCTTAAGCGATGCCTCGATGGCGCGGTGGATATTCTTGGCGCCGGCGCCGCCCGCATTGGGATTGCCCCGCCCGGCCTGATGTGCCGCGAGCGGACTGGCCGAGCCGTTGAAGGCGAATTTGGTGGCCAGCACGATCTCGTCGCGCGCGCCGCTGTCCTTGATGAACCCGCCCACCAGCTCTTCGCTAGCGCCACCCGAATAGATGTCAGCGGTGTCCACGAAATTGCCGCCCGCCCCGCGATAGGCATCGAAAATCGCACGCGAACCGGCCGCGTCGGTGCCCCATGCGCCCTGGCCAAACGTCATCACGCCAAGGCACAGCGGGCTGACGACCAGGCCCGAACGGCCAAGAGTTCGAAAATCGGTCAGGGACATATCAGGAGACTTCCATAATGATTGATACGAAACGGTTACGGCACTTGCCGGCCGGGGTCAATGCGTTTAATAACGATCACTATGGAAAACCACTCTGGCAAATTCCGCAAAACCGGCCGTCCCCTGTCCTTCGATCGGGACGAGGCGCTCGAAAAAGCCATGCTGGCTTTCTGGCGTTCCGGCTATGAAACCACCTCGATCAGCGACCTGACCGCCGCCATGGGCATTACCGCGCCCAGCATCTACACCGCCTATGGCGATAAGAAGCAGCTGTTTTTAGAAGCCATGCGCCTTTATGCCGGCTCGCCCTACGATCTGGACCGCTCTCTTGCCGAGGCACCCACCGCTCGCGATGCCGCCCAGCGCATGCTGCTGGCAGCCGCAAGGGCCTTTACCGGAACTACGACCCCCCGGGGCTGTCTGCTGGCCAGCGCCACCGCCAGCGGATCGAGCGCTTCGGCCGATGTGCAGTACGCCGTCGCCGAAGTGCGGCGCGACATCCAGGAGCGCTTGCGTCGGCGCATCGCCGAGGACGTTGCCAACGCGCTTTTGCCCGCGACGCTCGATACCCGGGCGCTCGCGGCCTTGGTCATCGCTGTCATCCAGGGCATGTCGGTGCTGGCGCGCGACGGCGCTAGCCCGAAAGCCCTGGACGATCTGACCCATGCCGCCATGCAGGCCTGGCCGTCGCCCTGAGCTGTCACCCACGCAACAAAAAGGGCGCCCCCGGGCGCCCTCGTTTCATTTCGGCATCGCTGCCAGATCAATTGTCCATCCGCGCGCCGGACACTACGGCATGCAGGTCGATCAGCCCGACCATGCGGCTTTCATGGGTGACGATGCCGTTGAGCAGTTCGGTATCGATCGAATTGCCTTCGGGCACATTGTGGATGTCATCGCGCGACACCGTCAGGATGTCCGAAACCGCATCCACCAGAATGCCCACCCATTTGTCGCCCACGCTCATCACCACCACGACATGGTTTTTGGTCGGCGTGGTCTGGCCGTCCCCGAACCGGGCGCGCAGATCGAAGATCGGCACGATGGTGCCGCGCAGATTGATCACGCCGCGCACGAATTCGCGCGTATTGGGCAGTGGTGTGGCCCCGTTCCAGGCGCGGATTTCGCGCACCGTGGTGATCTCCACCCCATAGGTCTGCTCGCCGATCGAAAAGGCGATCAATTGCAGGGAATTCTGGGCGGCAGCGGCCGACTTGTCGTTGAGATCGTCTCTCAAGCCGAGGGCTTCCATCGTCTTCAGGCCTTTCCGCCATCCGTTCTGGATGGCTACGCGGTTACTAATGGTACTCACATGACAAAGCCCGGGCCGTTCGGCCTAGGCTGCGTTTTTATGCACGATACTGGTCTTGAGCCCCTGCACGTCCACGATCAGCGCGACATTGCCGTCGCCCAGGATCGTGCCGCCGGCAATACCCTCGACCCGCTCGAAATTTTCTTCCAGCGATTTGATGACGACCTGTTGCTGGCCGATGATGTCATCCACGATCAGCGCCACCTTGGCGCTGCCTTCGGCTTCGCACAGCACCACGAACCGGTTTTCCGGCTCGATGTCCGAAGCCAGCATGAAGCGTTGCGCCAGATCGATCACCTGCACGTATTCGCCACGCACCTGCAGCACCTGCCCCCCGCTCGGCACCCGCTCGAAGCTGGCGCGCGAACACTGGATGGTTTCCACGATCGAGGACAAAGGCACCACATAGGGGCTGTCGCCAACCTTGACCAGCATGACGTCCAGCACCGCCAGCGTCAGCGGCAGCCGCAGCGTCATGCGCGTGCCCCGTCCGGTCCAGGAGCGGACATGCACCGAGCCGCCGATCTTCTTGATATTGGACAGCACCACGTCCATGCCGACCCCGCGCCCAGAAATGTCGCTGAGCGCCTCGGCGGTGGAAAAGCCGGGGGCAAAGATCAACTGGTCGATCTGCTCTTCTGTCGGCTGCACGTCGGGCGCCACCACGCCCTTGTCGCGCGCCACCTGCAGCACCCGCTCGCGGTTGATCCCCGCTCCATCGTCTTCCACGATGATCAGGATATTGCCGCCCGCCTGCTCGGCCGAAAGCCGGATCGTGCCGGTTTCGGGCTTGCCCCGGGCCAGCCGCTTGTCCGGCGTTTCGATGCCGTGATCGGCCGAATTGCGGATCATGTGGGTCAGCGGATCGCTCAGCTGCTCGATCACCGTCTTGTCGATTTCGGTGTTCTCGCCGATGGTTTCGAGCTTGATCTTCTTGCCCGTCTTGAGCCCAAGTTCGCGCACCAGCCGCGGCATGCGCGAAAACACCGATTTGACCGGTTGTGCGCGGATGGCCATCACCGAGTCTTGCAACCCCCGCGTCGTCTGCGCCAGCACTTCCAGTCCCCGCACCAGTTCGGTATAGCGGGCGCGCAGCGTCTCATCCATCTGCTGGGTCAGCATCGACTGGGTGATCACCAGTTCGCCTACCATGTTGACCACGCGGTCGACCTTGTCCAGGTCGACCCGAATGGATTGCACGCCCAGGCTGCGCCGCTCGCCATCCTCGCCTGCTTCGATCGCGGGGGGCGGCGCCATCGGCGCCTTGGCGGCAGGCGCGGCCCGCACCATCGGCGCAGGCGCGATACTGTCGGCGATATCGGCAAAGCTGAGGGCTGGATTGTCCTCGAACCTGTCCAGCGCTGCCGCAGCCGGAGCGGCCTGCACCACCGGCTCCACCTCGAAATCCAGCAGGTGGGCAACCTCGTCGTCCGCCAGTTCCAGCATGTTGACCGGCGCGGGCACCGGCTGTGCCGCCACCGCCGCCGGCTGCTCGAGCCTGGGCGACGCACCCGCCCCCAGCTGAACCACCGCGATATCGCAATCGCCCTCGACGAACTCGAACACTTCGCGGATCATCGCTTCGGTCAGCGTTTGCGACACCAGCGTGATTTCCCACGAGCAATAGACCGCGAACGGCTCGAAGTCGGCCAGTTGCGGAATCTCGTCCAGCACCGCCACGATGCTCATCTCGCCCAGCGCCGCCAGTTCGCGGAACAGCAGCAGCGGATCGTTGGCCCTGGCGTAAAGCGCCCGATGCGGGGTGAAATGCACTTCCCACTGGCCGCTGTCCGGCGCCAGCGGCATCGCTTCAAAACTATCGTCGATTTCGGCGTCGCCCGCCGCTTCGACGGCCTCGAGATTGACCATGACCGGGGTGAACTCGATATCGAATTCTTCCAGCGGATCGCCACTCTCGTCGCCCTCCGCGGCATCGCCACGGGCCAGCGCATCGAAGCGGTTCTTTTCATCCATGCCGTAATCGGCCGGCAGCGCTTCCCCGGTGCGCGCCGCCGCCACATGGTCGGTCACGATGTCATTGGCACGGATGCACAGCGTCACGACCTCGTCGGTCAGTTCGATCCGCCCGTCGCGCACATAATCCAGCAGCGTTTCATAGGCATGCGCAAACCCCACCAGCGCCGAAAATCCGAACGCCCCGGCACCGCCCTTGATCGAATGGATGGCGCGAAACACCGCGTTGAGCCGGTCCGCACCGCGCTCGCCCGCCTCGATGGCGACGAACTGCTCCTCGAGTTCGGTCAACAGCTCCGAGCACTCGTCGAAATAGGTGGCTTTGAAATCGTCCAGATCGCTCATCTGCGCGCGCTAACCCTTCTGGGTGCTTGGCTGGGAAAGTGTGTGTGAGGTCGGGTCAGGGCGAGGCGAAAACTGTGGTGTTCGAGAACCGGAGCGCAGCGTACGTTTGGTACGTGAGCACCGGAAGCGGAGAATACTGCAGTTTGCAGCCCGCCATCACTCGACCACGCGCGCACTTTTAGTGCACGACGCGGTGGATGACGGAGATCAGCTTTTCCGGATCGAACGGCTTGACGATCCAGCCCGTGCCGCCCGCGGCCTTGCCCTGGTCGCGCTTGTCCTGCGATGTCTCGGTGGTCAGGATCAGGATCGGCAGGCTCTGGTGATTGCCGGTGGCGCGCACGTTCTTGATGAACTCGATGCCATCCATGATCGGCATGTTGATATCGGTGATCACCACATCCACGCTCTGGCTGCGCAGCACGTCCAGTCCCTGCTGCCCGTCCTCGGCCTGCAGCACTTCGAACCCCGCATTGCTCAGCGTATGGTGCAGCATTGCCAGAATGGTTCTTGAATCGTCCACGGTCAGTACGCGCAAAGCAGTCATCCTCTCATCATTCCCAAAAAGCTGGTCCCCAGTCCCAGCCGCTCGATCGCGCCGCTCAGGGCTGCGCTCGGCTTGTCGATCGTCAATTCGAAATTGTTCTTGCGCGCGGTTTCCGCCGCGCTGATCAGCATGAACAGGGCATTGGTGGACACCCGTTCCACCCCTGCCCCATTGATGCTGACCGCACCTTCCTCGATCGCGTCGAGCAATCCGTCCCGGATGCCGTCGAGCGAATCCAGATCCACGATTGCCGGCAGGGCGACCGTTTTCTTCGCGACCTTGACCATTGCCCTGTGCTGCCCCTGCCAGACGTCTCCGGGCACAGTGTCTGATGGAACGGTTTAAGAAGTGCTAAGCATCGGGCACAGAAGTCCTTGTTTGCTCAAGCCGGTACGGCTTTTCCGCCGAAACCGGCCCTTGCCGCACCCGGGCGCGGCCGCCGCCACGCGCCCGGATGTTTCCATTGCCCCCACCCGGTGCTAGGGGAACACCAGCCCAGTTCGGATGATTGACCGCCATGACCAGCCAGATCGCCCTCACCGGCATCGCCCGCGACCTCGCCGCCCGCGCCCAGACCGGCAAGCCCATCCGGGTCGGCGTCATCGGCTCGGGCGAAATGGGCACCGATCTGGTGACCCAAATGTCGCTCATGAGCGGCATCGAAATGGCCGCCATCGCCACCCGCCGCCCGCACACGGCGCTCGCCGCCATGACCATCGCCTATGGCGACGAAAGCCATGGCCGCACCGTTGAGACCCCCGCCCAGGCCACCATGGCCATCGAATCCGGCAAGATCGCCATCACCAGCGCCGAAACCCTGGTCACCACCCCCAATATCGATGTCGTAATCGATGCCACCGGCAAGCCCGGCGTTGCTGCCGATTACGACCTGCTCGCCATGGAACACGGCAAGCACCTGGTGATGATGAACGTCGAAGCCGATGTCACCATCGGCCCCTACCTCAAAAAGGAAGCCGACCGCCTCGGCGTCGTCTATTCCGTCGGCGCCGGAGACGAGCCGTCCTCCTGCATGGAGCTGATCGAGTTCGTCTCGGCCCTGGGCCTGCCCATCGTCGCCGCCGGCAAGGGCAAGAACAACCCGCTCTGGCACGACGCCACCCCCGACGACTACCGCGAGGAAGCCGCCCGCCGCAACATGAACCCGCGCATGCTGGTCGAGTTCGTCGATGGCTCCAAAACCATGGTCGAGATGTGCGCCATCGCCAATGCCACCGGCCTCGTCCCCGACGTCCCCGGCATGCATGGCCCCAAGGCCGACCGCGACGACATGGCCAAGGTGCTGATCCCCCGCGAGGATGGCGGGCTGCTCCACAAGATGGGCGTCGTCGACTATACCGTGGGCAAGGGCGTCGCCCCCGGCGTCTTCGTCATCGTCAAGGCCGAGCATCCCCGCATCATCGAGCGCCTGGATGACCTTCACATCGGCCACGGCCCCTATTACAGCTTCTTTCGCCCCTACCACCTGACCAGCCTCGAAGTCCCGCTGACCTGCGCCCGTATCATGCTCTACGGCAAGCCCGACATGGTGCCCTTGGCCACACCCGTCGCCGAAGTCTGCGCCGTCGCCAAGCGCGACCTCAGGTCCGGGGAAACCTTCGACGCTATCGGGGAAACCTGCTACCGCTCCTTCACCATGACCATCGGCGACGCCCGCGCCGCCCATGCCATTCCCGTCGGCCTGCTCGAAGGCGGCCGTGTCACCGCCCCCATAGCCAAGGGCGCGCTCCTGACCGCCGCCAACAGCCGGCCCGACACCACCACCCGCCTCTTCGCCCTGCGCCAGCGCCAGGACCAGATGTTCGGCCTGGTCTGAACGCTCAGGCGCGCAAGGCGATCTTGCCCTTGCGCCCCGGCTCGCCGCTGGCCGCTACCGCAGCGCCGATCTGCTCCAGCCCGAACGCCGCCTCGATCGGCAAGACCAGCTCGCCCTTGGCGGCGAGCGCCACCAACTCGCCCAGCATGCGCCCGATCTCCTCCGGCGCAATATTGGGCTTCATGCCCCAGAACCCGCGCACCGTGATGCCGCGAAACAGCAATTGCGCCGGTGCGATGCTGAGCGGTTGGCCCGACATGGCCCCGAAATTGACCAGCTCGGCCCCGTCCGCCACCACCGCCAGCAGCTCCGCCGGCGCCGCCCCGCCCACCGAATCCAGCGCCCGGATGATCGGCATGCCCCCGCTCAACGCCCTGACCCGTTCCTGCCAGCCCTCGCTTTCGCGCGATACCGCATTGGTAATGCCCAGAGCCTCGAGTTCATCCACTGCCGCGTCGCGCCGCACCAGGCTGACCACATTGATCCCCTGCTCGGCGCCGAACCGCGCCACCAGCTTGCCCACCGCGCCATTGCCCGCATTCTGCACGATCCAGTCGCCCGGCGTGAGCTTGAGATCGGCCAGGATCATCTTGGCGCTCAGCGGCATCGACACCAATTGGCACGCCGTCTCGTCGCTGACGCTGGCCGGCACCGCCACCGCCCGCGCCGCCTCCACCAGGTAATATTGCGCCCAGGTCTGCGCCGCCCCGCCGGCCACGCGCTGCCCGATCGCCAGATTGGTCACCCCCGCGCCCAGCGCCTCCACCACGCCCACCGCTTCGGTGCCGGGCACCGCCGGCAGCGCCGGCTTGATGCCATATTGCCCCGCGATCGTGCTCAGGTCGTGGTTGTGAATGGGCGAGAGCGCCATGCGCACCAGTGCCTGCCCGGGTCCGGGCACCGGCATCGCCCGCTCAGCCACCCCCAACACCGCCTGGGGCACGCCAAAAGTCTCAAATACCACGCTGCGCATCGCCGCGCCTCCTGTAACCGCCAAGCCAACAGATACGCCGGCCCCGCCGCAATTCAACCACCCCTTGCCCGATGCCTGCGGGCGGCGTAATGCTGACTTAAATAATCATATTAGGATACGCCCATGTCCACCCTTGCCGATTCCCCCGCCATCGAACGCGTCCGCCACGACACCCGCATGCGCCTGCTCGATGTGGTGCGTGTCGCCGATGTCACCCCGCTGATGCGCCGCATCACCCTGTCGGGTGACGTCGAAGGCTTCGTCACCCTGGGCCATGCCGACCACGTCAAATGCTTTTTCGGCGAACCCGGCGCAGTTCCGGTTATTCCCGTGCTTGGTCCCAATGGCGCCGAATTTCCCCAGGGCCATCCCCGCCCGCAGATGCGCGATTATACGCCCCGCGCTTTCGACGCCGCCGCCAACACGCTCGAAATCGACTTCGTGCTCCACGGCGACGGCCCCGCCTCGTCCTGGGCAGCCCAGGCCGCGATCGGCCAGACGCTCCTGATCGGCGGCCCGCGCGGCTCGCTGATCGTACCGTCCACTTTTGACTGGTACCTGCTGGCCGGCGACGAAACCGCCCTGCCCGCCCTCGGCCGCCGCATCGAGGAACTCCCTGCCGGTGCCAGAATCCTCGCTGTCATCGAAGTCGACAACCTCGCCGAAGAGCAGCGCTTCACGACCCGGGCCGACCTGTCGCTCACCTATGTCCACCGCAACGGCCGCCCCGCCGGCACCACCACGCTCATCCTCGACGCCGTCCAGTCGCTTGCCCTGCCCCCCGGCACCGGCTACGCCTTCATCGCCGGCGAAGCCACGATGAGCAAGGCCGTCCGCCAGCATCTGCTGGACCAGCGCGGCCTCAACCCCGACTGGCTCCGCGCCCTCGGCTATTGGGTCCTTGGCGAAGCCGATAGCCATTGACGCAACGCGGCATCCCCGGCCACCGCCATCGTCACGCCCGCCTGCGGCGTTGCAACAATAGATCAAGACTCGGCCCGGCATTCGAACTGGACCGCCCCACAAGTGGCGCTCCACCTTGAGCATCACCCCTAAGAGAGTGTTGCACTTCGTTTGTGAACTCAGGGGACCCATCCCGAGATTCCCGCCCCAACCGCAAGATGGTCCTGTCAGGATTTTGCTTTCTTCACCTCGCCCCTCCGGGGAGAGGTCGGATCGCAACGCGGTCCGGGTGAGGGGTACGATGCCGTGGCTCCATCACCACGCCGACCCCGCACTCTGTGTCATCCCGGCGCCGGCCGGTACCCATCCCGAGATGCACCCAGGCCGCAAGGTGTCCGTAACACCGCGACATCGTGGCTCCCTGCACCCCCACCCAACCTCCCCCTGGGAGGGGGAGGAGCCGCCCGGTGGGTGGAACTGGATCAAGTTCAAACTCAAAGGCTGGACTCGATCGTGCCCCACGAGTGTCGCGGTCTCCTCCCCCTTCCAGGGGGAGGTTGGGTGGGGGTCCTCGTTCAGCCCCGATCCATCCCCTCTATCCCCCTTACCCCCAC
>NZ_CAXTKA010000014.1:0-112029 GCF_964244875.1 uncultured Devosia sp. | reverse complement strand
ACTATTCCAGCGAGCCGAGAAGAATCCTTTCCAAGTCTAATGTAAACACTCCCCTGTCAGGGGGAGGTTGGGTGGGGGTATCCGATATTGGGGCTGGTAAACCCCCACCTTGATCCTCCCCCTGGAAGGGGGAGGTGTCGACTGCGAGGTTTTGGAAAGAGGGTTGGGTATCGGCGATGGCCTGCCCCACGAAAACGGTTATCTCCCGAACACCAGAATCGCCACCAGCCCGGCGCCGCCTACGATGATGCGCCACCAGGCGAAGGGGGCAAAGCCGTAGCTCGAGACGAAATTGAGCAGGTACTTGACCACGATCGCCCCGACGACGAAGGCGGCGGCAAAGCCGATGGCGATGTTGAGCCCCAGGCTCATGTCGATCAGCTCGCGGCTTTTATAGAGATCATAGCCGAAGGCGCCGATCATGATCGGCAGGGCGATAAAGAAGGTGAACTCCGCCGCCGCCCGCTTGCTCGCCCCCATCAGCATGGCGCCCACCACGGTCGAGCCCGAGCGCGATACCCCCGGCACGAGGCTGAGCATCTGGAACAGCCCCACCACCAGCGCCATCGGCCAGGTGAATTGGTAGATGTCGTCGTAGCGCTGCTTGAGCGGCAGCCGGTCGACGATCAGCAGGATAATACCCCCCACGACCAGCATGACGCAGATGACCAGCGGCGTCTCGTAGATCACCCCCTGGATGAAATCGCGCAGCAGCACCCCCGCGATGATCGCCGGGATCGAGGCCAGCACGACTGCGCCCGCGAAGCGCCAGGCATAGGCCTTGCCGCTCAGGGCATCTCCGATCAACTGGATCAGTTTGGCGAAATAAATGGTGATGATGGCCAGGATCGCCCCCAGCTGGATCAGTACGATAAACGTGGCCGGCTGGGTCAGGCCAAAGAAATGGCCGGCCAGCAACAGATGCCCGGTGGAGCTCACGGGCAGGAATTCGGTAAGCCCTTCCAGTATTCCCAGCACCAGAGGCACAAAAAGACCTTGATCCACGTTCAAATCATCCCCTAATTCAAGCTCTTGGCGCCAATTGGGCCCTGAGCCTTCTAGCGCTGTTCGCGATGGCCGCCAAGAAGCCACCAAGCCAGCCAGGCTTGCAACCAAAGAGCGTCTTCGATGCCCACCCTGCTGCACCATCCCCTCGATCCGTCCTCGCGCCTGGCCCGCCTGATCTGCGCCGAATACGGCGTGCCGCTGGACATGCAGGAGATCAAGCCTTGGCTGCGCGAACCGGGGCTGCTCGAAATCAATCCCGCCGCGACCCTGCCCATCATGATGGGTGAGCACGATGCGCCCGTGATCGGCCTGCTGGCAGTCATCCACGCGCTGGAGGAACAATATACCCCCAGCATCGTCGAAGGCCTGGTGCCCACCCATGCGCCGGCCCGTGCAGAGATGTGGCGGCTGCTGGAATGGGTGATCTTCAAGCTCAACGACGAGGTCACGCGCTATGTGCTCGAGGAAAAGATCGTCAAGCGCGACCAGCGCGGCGCCACCCCCGAGCCCTCGGTGCTGCGCGTCGCCAAGGCCAATCTGAACGAGCACATGCTCTACTTCAACTGGTTGTTCGCCACCCGTCAGTGGCTGGCCGGCAATACGCTGACCCTGGCCGATTTCGCCCTGGCCGCGCATCTGTCCACGCTCGATTATCTGGGCGATATCGATTGGGGCCGCGCCGGGGAAACCCGCGACTGGTATTCCCGCATCAAATCGCGCCCGGCCTTTCGCACCCTGCTCAACGATCGCGTCGTCGCCATGCCGCCCCACACCGGCTATGCCGACCTGGATTTTTGAGCATCTGGTGATGAATTGACGGCGTCGCCATTATCCACCGACAAGCTTGTCGCCGAACTGCGCATCCGCGCCGCGGCGCTCGGGTTCGACAGCTTCGGCATCGCGGCGGCGGGCGCGCGTCCGGATCTGCCGGCCAAGCTCAACGCCGCGCTCGCTGCCGGATGGCATGGCGACATGGACTGGATGGCGCAGACCGCCGAGCGGCGCGGCAGCCCCAAGGCGCTGTGGCCGGAAGCGCGCTCGATCATCCTGCTGGGTGTCAATTATGGGCCGGAGAGCGATCCGCTGGCGGTGCTGGGCGAACGCGATCGTGGCGCGATTTCGGTTTATGCCCGCAATCGCGACTACCACGAGATCATCAAGGGCAAGCTCAAGGAATTGGCCGGCCTGCTGTCGCGCCGCTCGGGCGCTGCGGTCAAGGTGTTCGTCGATACCGCCCCGGTCATGGAAAAGCCCTTGGCAGAGGCCGCCGGCCTGGGCTGGCAGGGCAAGCACACGGTGCTGGTGAGCCGCGAGTTCGGCTCCTGGCTGTTCCTGGGGGCAATCTTTACCGCGGCCGAACTGCCCCCGAGCACGCCCCATGGCGAAAGCTGCGGCTCCTGCACGCGCTGCCTCGATATCTGCCCCACCAAGGCCTTTCCCGCCCCGTTCCAGCTCGATGCGCGAAAGTGCCTGGCCTATCTCAATATCGAACACCAGGGCCCCATTCCGCACCAATTCCGCGCTGCCATGGGCAATCGCATCTATGGCTGTGACGATTGCCTGGCGGTCTGTCCGTGGAACAAGTTCGCCAGCGTCAGCCGGGAGGCTAGGCTGCGGGCCCGTGCCGACCTGGAACGCCCGGCGCTGGCCGATCTGGCCCGTCTCGACGACGGTGGTTTTCGCCAGCTCTTTGCGGCATCCCCCATCAAACGCATCGGCCATGCCCGGTTCCTGCGCAATGTGTTGATCGCCATCGGCAATAGCGGCGATGCGGAACTGGCAGGCCTTGCCGAAAGCCGGCTCGAAGCCGAAAGCGCCCTGGTGCGCGGCGCGGCCGTCTGGGCCCTGCGGCGCCTGGCGCCCCACCGCGCTGCCGCACGAAGGCTTGCGTGTCTTGCCCAGGAAAGCGACAACACGGTCTTGCTCGAATGGAGCGCGGACCTGCAATGACGGTATTCTTTTTCGGCATGGGCTATTCGTCCCAGGCGGCGGCGCGCGCCATCTTTGCCGGCGATCCATCGGCCGTCATTGCCGGAACCTCGCGCACGCCCGAAGGCGCCGCTGCTTTGACCCGCCACGATATTTCGGCCCATGTCTTTGACGGCACCGCGCCGGGACATACGCTGGGCATCGATCTGCGCAATGCCACCCAGGTCGTGCTGTCCATCGCGCCCGATGCTGTGGGCGATCCCGCCCTGGTTCAACACCGCGCCGACCTCGACGCCGCGACCAACCTGTCCTGGCTCTGCTATTATTCCACCATCGGCGTCTATGGCGATTTCGGTGGCGCCTGGATCGACGAGACGGCGCCCCTGGTGCCGCGCAACGCCCGGTCCGACCGCCGCGTCGTGGCCGAACAGGCCTGGCGCGACTATGCCGCCGAGCGCGGCGTTCCCCTGGCCATTTTGCGCCTGGCGGGGATTTACGGGCCTCGCCGCTCCGCCTTCGACAAGCTCGCCGATGCCACCGCGCGCCGCATCGACAAGCCCGGCCAGGTGTTCAACCGCATCCATGTCGCCGATATCGGCCGCGTCACCGCACTGGCTGCCGCTGCGCGCCTGGACGGCATCTTCAACCTGGCCGATGATGAGCCGGCCCCGCCCCAGGACGTGATTGCCCATGCCGCCGGCCTGCAGGGCGTACCGCTGCCGCCCGAGCTGGCGTTCGAGACGGCCGATCTCACGCCCATGCAGCGCTCGTTTTATGCCGATAACAAGCGCGTCTCCAATGCCCGCATCAAGAGCGCGCTGGGCATCGATCTGTTGTATCCAACCTATCGCGACGGGCTGGCCGCAATTGCCCGGGAGCAGCGCCCATGACGGCGCCGCAACCTGCCAGATCGGCGCCCCAGCCCGTCGTGCTGGACGGGCACTATGCGCGGCTGGAGCCGATCGGGCCGCAACACGCCGCCGATCTTTTTGCCGCCTCGGTGCCCGAACGCTATCGCTGGCTGTTCAGCCATGCCCCCCAAAGCATCGGCGAACTGCAGGCGCGGATCGCGGCGGACGCGGCGGGACCCAACCGCTATGTCGCGGTGATCGACAAGACGACGGGCCGGGCGGAGGGCCAGCAGGCCTGGATGCGCATCTTTCCCGAACATGCCTCGATCGAAATTGGCGGGGTCTATTGGGGCCCCGCAATTGCCCGCACCCGTGTGGCGAGCGAAGCGTTGTTCCTCTTTGCCCGCCACGCTTTCGATGATTTGGGCTATCGGCGCTTCGAGTGGAAATGCAACAATCGCAACGCGCCCTCCAAGGCCGCCGCCTTACGCTTCGGCTTCCAGTTCGAGGGGGTGTTCCGCCAGGACCTCATCATCAAGGGCGAAAGCCGCGACACCGCCTGGTTCTCGATCATCGACGGCGAGTGGCCGGCTTTGCGAGCCGAATATGAGCGCTGGCTGAGCCCGGATAATTTTGACGCCGATGGGCTGCAGAGGACCAGGCTCGACGCGGGCTCCCGCCCTACCTGAACGTCAGCGGCGCGGCCGCTGCATAGGCGGTGTCGGCCAGGCGATCCACCCTGGCCTGGTCCTTGCCATAGACCTTGACCACCAGTTGCTGGCCATCGCTCCACAATTGATAGCTTGTCGAATAGTCGCCTGCCGCCGTGAGCGCGCGCGTCTTGAAGCCCACTGCCGACGCAAAGTCCACCGCCTCGGTGCCATAATAGGCCGCACCATGGCCCATCTGCTTGGCATTGGCCTGACCGATATCGGTGTAGGTCTGCGCGCTCGTCTGGCCCGAGCGCACCCGCTCGCCCGTACCGTCGTCGGCAACGGTCTGCACCTGCAGCATCAAATTGCCATCGCAGGACGTACACAGCCCGATATAGGAGCCCTCCCGCACGCCGGCGATCCAGTCGGGTGCCGCAACCCCCTTGATGCGCAGGCTCGACCAGTCCGGCGCCAGGAACTCCGCCGCGGCGGGCAGGGGAGCCAATGCGGCAAGGGCGGCGAATGCGGCGGCAAGCTGAGTCATACGTTTGGTCATGAATGTTCCAGATCTGTGTGTGGTCGGGGCAAGACAATAAGCGGGCAATGGCGGCCTTCCTGTGTTCGGGCTTCAAGTCGGCTGGCCTTCCACCAGCCCCAGCACTGCCGCTCGCAGCTTCACCAGATCGTCCGGTCGGCTGAGGCGATGGTCGCCATCGGGGATCAGCGTCAAGGTGACCGGATCGTGCAGGATATGCGTCACCAGCCGGATCGCCGCTGCCTGGGGCACGTCGACATCCTTGCCCCCTTGCAGGATCACCACCGGGCATCCCGTTTCGATGACGCCGCCGAACAGCAGATGGTTCGCCCCATCTTCGATCAGCGCGCGCGTGATGCGGTATGGTGTGCTGGAATAGTACGATGGCCGGTCGACATGGCCCAGGCTCTGCAGGGCGTCGCGCTGGTCGGGGGTAAAGCCTGCCAGCATCAGCTCGTGGGTCATATCCACGCCCGGCGCGATCAGCACCAGCCCCTGGGCGCGCTGTGTGCCCGTCGCCAGCATCGCCTTGACCAAAAGCAGCGCGATCCAGCCACCCATCGAGGAGCCCACGATCACCTGCGGCCCGCTGGTGCCGGCAAAGACCGCCTGCGCTTCCTCCAGCCACCGGCTGATGGTGCCCGCATCGAAATCTCCACCCGACAGGCCATGCCCCGAATAGTCGAACCGGGTCACCGCCAGCCCCTTTTCGGCCCCCAGTGCATCGAGCGCCATGGCCTTGGCGCCGACCATGTCGGAGCGGAACCCGCCCAGCCAGAACAGTCCCGGCGCGGATCCGGCGCGCGCCTGGATGGCGATCGATCGCGCCGCCGGGCCGTTTCCCACCTGCAGGGTTCGCCGTTCGATATCGGGCATGGGTCCCTCCAACTGTTTCGGGCGGAATTTTGTCGGTGTTTGCCTGTTGACTTATGCCCGCGCTAACACGATTTTATGGCCTCTTTCACCATTTGCTTTGTCGATACAAGGAACGTTTGCCATTCGTCGTCCCATGAGACCAGTTGCGCCCCAGAAAGATGGGCCGCCCTCGAACGAAGATATCACCAGCCCCGATGTCCAGCTCATCGATGCTGAAGGCGAGAACCGGGGGATCGTCAATACCCGGGCTGCGCTCGCCGAGGCCCAGGAACAGGGTCTCGATCTGGTTTTGATCTCTCCCAATGCCGTGCCGCCGGTCGCCAAGATGCTCGACCTCGGCCGCTTCAAATATGCCGCGCAGAAAAAAGCTGCCGAGGCACGCAAGAAGCAGAAGGTGATCGAGGTCAAGGAAGTCCAGCTCCGTCCTAATATTGATACCCACGATTACGAGACCAAGATGAAGGCCGTCGAGCGCTTTCTCGACGATGGCGATCGCGTCAAGGTCACCATGCGCTTCCGTGGCCGCGAAATGGCCCACCAGGATTTGGGCATGCAGCTGCTGGTCAAGGTCAAGGAACAGATGGACCCCATTGCCAAGGTCGAGTCCCAGCCGCGCTCCGAGGGCCGCCAGATGGTCATGGTGCTGGCGCCCAAATAATCGCCGTTGACTGGAATGGAAAAGGCAGGCCGCGGGGCCTGCCTTGTTGTTTGCGCCAGGCGCATCGCTCAACTGGCCACCGTGGTCCAGACCGGGGCGATGTCCGTGCCCCGGCCGAACCTGAAGGCCAGGCGGATGCCGAGCATGGCGAGCGGCTCGAGCAGGCGCGCGCCATCGAGCCCCCCGGTGCGTTCCACCGCAAAGCCCGACAGCGTCACCAAAGCCGCGACGGCCTCTACCGCGCCCTCGTCATCGCCGGCGAGATATACCGGCACGCGCGCCGTCTGCTCGGCGGGCAGGTCGAGCAGGCTGGCAAAGATGGTGTTGTAGCCCTTGACGACCAGCGCTTCAGGCGCCGTCGCCTGCAATTGCTCCGCTGCCGAACTGGTGTGGCCGACGCTGAGGCCGGACAGATCGCTGTTGAGCGGATTGACGATATCAAGCAGGATTTTGCCCTTGAGGGCGCGATTGGCACCCGCTTCCAGCGCCGCGGCAAACGGCATTGCCAAAATCACCACATCGGCCTTGGCGATGGCGGCATCCTGGTCGAGCACCGTGACGCCGGGGGGCAGGGTGGCGGCAAAGGCCGTGGCGGTGGCGCCGTCGCGGCCGGCAAGAATCAGGTCGGTCTTGCCCGCAAAGCGCTTGGCCAGCGCCTTGCCCATGCTGCCCAGGCCGATGATGGCGAGTATGGTCATTTGAGGTCTCCTTGGTGCGATAGTGGATGACCCCAAGATGAGCCGTCCTCATTGCCAAGAAAATTGCATGGATTGTGCGATCTTAATTGCATAGAAGTATCGAATGACCGATCTCGAAGCGCTGGGCACCTTTGCTGCCGTCGTGCGCAGCGGCAGTTTCACCGCCGCTGCCCGCCAGCTCAACGTATCGCCCGCCATGGTCGGCCGCCGTATCCAGGCATTGGAGCAGCGCCACGGCATCAAGCTGATCGAGCGCACCACCCGCAGCCAGCGCCTGACCGAGCTCGGCCATGAATTCCTGGCGCGGAGCGATGCCGTGATCCTGGCCGCCCAGGCGCTGGACGAGATCACCCAGACCGGCCCGCTCAGCGGTCGCGTCCGCCTCAGCGCCCCGGCGACCTTGGGCACGCGGCGGCTGCCCTCGGCCATGGCGCAGTTTACCGCCGCCCATCCGGGCATTGTTCTGGAAATGAGCCTAAGTGATCGGCGCGTGGACCTGGTGGCCGAAGGCTATGACGTGGCGGTGCGCGTCGGCGTCCTGCCGCCCTCGAGCCTGATGGCACGACGGATCGGCACCTATCGCTTCGCCTGTTGCGCCGCGCCCGCTTTCCTGGCGCGCCACGGCACGCCGCGCCATCCAAGCGAGCTCGAGCGTGCGCGGTGCCTGCTCAATCTGAACCTGCGGCCGCGCAATCGCTGGATTTTTCACGACGCCGACGACGTGCCGCTGACCGTCGAGGTGGGTGGCGGCATCGAGATCGACAATGGCGAGGCCCAGCGCGCCATGGCTGTCGACGGCGCCGGCATCGTCTATCTGCCGCGTGACCTGGTGGCGCCCGATCTGGAGCGGGGCGCACTGGTCGAAATCCTGACCGCGTGGTCGCTGCCCACAAGGCCGGTCTATGCCGTGCATCCCTCGCGCCATCTAGTGCCGCGCCGGGTTACCGCCTTGATCGACGCGCTGGCGGACGCGTTTCGCGGCAGCTAGGGCAAAGCGATAGAACAGAGGTTCTGCCGCCTCAGCCCAGCCAGCCCTGGGCCGTATCGACCTCGGCAGCAAGGGGAATTGCCGGTTGTGCGCCGGGCTTGAGGCAGGCCAGGCTTGCCGCCACTGCCGCCCGCTTCATCGCCGCCTTGAGGTCCAGCCCGGCGTCCAGCCCGGCCGCCAGGTAGCCGCAGAACGTATCGCCGGCGCCCACCGTATCGATCGGCGTGATCGGCAGCGCCGGCACGCGGATCGTTTCGGATTGCGTCGCGGCCCGCGCCCCGTCCCCGCCCAAGGTGACGATGACGGTCTGCTCGTGCCGGGTCGCCCAATCGCGCATCGCCGCATCGAGGTCGTCGATCCCACGCCCGCTGAGCAGGGCGAACTCGGTTTCGTTCGCCACCAGGATCGAGGCCTTGTGGGCCAGGTTTGGCGTCGTATCGAGATAGGGGGCGGTATTGAGAATGGTGACCAGGCCACGCTCCCGAGCCAGGTCCAGCGCCCGCTCCGTGGCGGCCTGCGCAATCTCCTGCTGCAGCATCACCACGCTCCCCTTGGGCAAGGTGTCGAGCGCCTGCTCCGCATCCTGGGCCGTGACCGTGCCATTGGCGCCCGGCAGCACGGCAATGCAGTTCTCGCCCCTGGCATCCACGAAGATCATGGCCACGGCGGTGGCCCCCGGTGAAACCTTGAGGCCCGAAAGATCCACCCCGCCGGCGCGCAGCAGCGCCAGCGCACCGTCGGCAAAGGCATCGTCGCCCACCGCCGAGACATGGCGTACCTCCGATCCCGCCCGTCGCGCCGCCAAGGCCTGGTTGGACCCCTTGCCGCCCGGCGCAGTGGCAAAGACACCGCCCAGAACGGTCTCGCCGGGCTGGGGCAGGCGTGGCACAGTCCCGATCTGGTCGAGACCCGTTGAGCCGAAAACAGTAATCATCTGGTCGCTTTCAAAACCGAGTTATCCATCCTGCCTGGGCGCATGGTCGAGCACGCGTTCCAGCGCCGGATCGAGCAGGGCTGCATCGGGCAGGTCGATGCCGAAGATGGTGACCAGCGTTTCGCGCAATGCCGCGACGGTTTCGAGCCTGCGCACGACCGGCGCCTCGTCCTTGTTGCGCACCGTCAGCCGGTTGCCCGCCAGCGTGATCCGCTGCCCGCCGGGCGACAAGGCGACCCCGAGTTCCCGGGTGAACTTGGACGACGGATCGCCGGACACCAAAGCATTGGCCGCCGCGTAATCGGCATCCTGCTGTTCATCGAGCGTGAACACGTAAAGGGCTTGCCAATCCTCGTCGAGCTTGACTTCCAATTGCCAGTCGGGCGCCCCCCCGGTCAGCCGGAAAGTTTCGTGCGGCGTTGCCTGCTCGATATCGGCGCGCAGCTTGAGCGGCGCGGTCAGGCTGAGGCCACCAAAGCCGACATCGGCCAGATACGTGGTGCCACCGATATCGACCGCCAGCACCATGTGCGTTGCCGGCCGTGCGATCGCCTCGGGGTCCATCCGGACCACCCGTGCCGCAAGGCCCCGTACCGAAAAATCCAGCTCCCGCAAGACGCTCATCAACAACGTGTTGTGCTCAAAGCAATAGCCCCCGCGCCGCCCGGCCAGCAATTTGCGCTCGAGGCTGTCCTGGTCCAGCCGCACCGGCAGGCCGAGCAGCGGATCGAGATTTTCGAAGGGAATGGTTGCCGGATGCAGCGCATGCAGCAGTTCCAGTGTCGGCAAGGTCGCCGCGATCGAGCCGGCAAAACCGATCCGCTCGAAATAAGCGTTGAGATTGACCTTCCGACTCATCGACAACCTTTGCCGCTTCTGGCGTGTGGCGCGCAATATGGTGCAAGGCGAAGGGCTTTGTCACCGTCCGACGCGCATTTGGGACGTTAAACGGGACGGCAGGCGGCCTGTTGGCTTGATCCACCTGCGGCAGGCCAGGCGCTCACCCCTGCTGCCGGCGCACCCGGATCACCACGTCGACATGGCTCATCACCATCCCCTGGGGCACTTCGGGCAGCGCCTTGAATTCGACGGCCGTGGCCGGGATGTCGATCATCCGCTGTTCGTCTTCGACGTAAAAATGATGATGATCGGAGGTATCGGTATCGAAGTAGGAGCGCGAGGCATCCACGGCCACTTCGCGCAACAGGCCCGCTTCGTGAAACTGATGCAGCGTATTGTAGATCGTGGCTAGCGAGACATTGACGCTGGCCTGGTTGGCTTCGCCATGCAACTGCTCGGCGCTGACATGGCGGTGCGGGCCCCCGAACAGCAGCTCGGCCAGCGCCACGCGCTGGCGGGTCGGGCGCAGGCCGGCCATGCGCAACACCGCTGTCAGGCAGGGCTTGCGCGAAGGCAGGGACCGCATGGTCTGGTTACGATCTGGCATTGGGTCCTTTGGTGCACGAAAAGGGCCGGAAACAAGCCTTCCTTATAGTCACCGGTCACGCCGTGTACAAGCGGCGCGCTGCCGCATTGCGCCGCCCCTGGCGCGCGGCGCCTCTAGCCGGCGTTACTTGACCCCCCGGTGTGGCCCCTCTACTAGGATCGCCAAGGTTAATCGGGAGCTTTGGATGGCGGATCGCGCGAACGCATTCGGGTATGAAGAACTGCTGGCCCATGGTCGCGGCGAATTGCCGGGCCAGATGGATGCTCGCCTGCCCGCGCCCCCCATGCTGATGTTCGATCGGATCACCAGCATTGCGGCCGATGGCGGCGCCTATGGCAAGGGCTATGTGGTTGCCGAACTCGATCTGCATCCCGACCTGTGGTTCTTCAACTGCCACTTCATCGGCGATCCGGTGATGCCGGGATGCCTGGGGCTCGATGCGCTCTGGCAAATGACGGGCTTCTTTCTGGGCTGGTCGGGCTCGCGCGGCCGCGGTCGCGCCCTCGGTGGCGAGATCAAGTTCACCGGCCAGGCGACCATCGACAAAAAGCTTCTGGAATACCGCATCGACATCAAGCGGCATATGCGTTCGCCCCTGCCCTTCGGCATCGCCACGGGCACCGTCAAGGCGGATGGCGAGGTCATCTATGTCGCCGAAAATCTCCGGGTCGGGCTTATTCCTGTCGCATGAATATACAAAAGCACCTGCTAAGGGGTGCAATGACCAAATTCGTTACAAGATAATAAGAGACGCCTGCCAAGGCGCCCGACAAAGCGACGGAGCTAGGCCAAGATGAGACGTGTCGTCGTCACCGGCATGGGTATTGTGTCCTCGATCGGCAATTCGCTGGCCGAGGTCACCGAAAGCCTGCGGACCGCCAAACCCGGCATCATCTTCGCCCAGGACTATGCCGACCTGGGCTTCCGCAGCCAGGTCAAGGGCGACCCGCGGCTCGATCCATTCGCGATTCTCGATCGCCGCGTCACCCGCTTCATGGGGCGTGGCGCCGCCTGGAACTACCTCGCCATGCAGCAGGCCATCGCCGATGCGGGCCTTGAGCCAAGCGACATTTCCGATCCCATGACCGGCATCGTCATGGGATCGGGCGGCACCTCGACCCGCACCATTGTCGAGGCCGCCGACGTCACTCGCGAAAAGCTGTCGCCCAAGCGTATTGGCCCCCTGGCCGTGCCCAAGGCCATGGGCTCGACCGCATCGGCCACGCTCGCCACCGCCTTCGGGATCAAGGGCGTCAACTATTCCATCACCGCCGCTTGTGCCACGTCCAAGCATTGCATCGGCAATGGCATGGAACAGATCATGCTGGGCAAGCAGGATATCGTTTTTGCCGGTGGCCATGAGGACCTGGACTGGACCTTGTCGAACCTGTTCGACGCCATGGGCGCCATGAGCTCCACTTTTAACGACACGCCGGAAAAGGCCTCGCGCTGCTACGATGTCAACCGCGACGGCTTTGTCATTTCGGGGGGCGCCGGCGTGCTGGTGCTGGAAGAATTCGAGCATGCCAAGGCGCGCGGCGCCACCATCCATGCCGAGTTGATCGGCTATGGCGCCACCTCCGACGGGCTCGACATGGTCGCTCCCTCGGGCGAAGGGGCCGAGCGCTGCATGCGCATGGCGCTCAGGAATGTCCGCGACAAGGTCGACTACATCAATCCCCACGCCACCTCGACCCCGGTGGGTGACGCCAAGGAAATGGAAGCCATTCGCGCCATTTTCGGCAATGAGGACAAGTGCCCCCCCATTTCCGGGACCAAGTCGCTGACCGGTCATTCCCAGGGCGCCACCGGCGTGCACGAGGCGATCTATTCCATCCTGATGATGCGCCAGCGCTTCATCTGCGAAAGCGCCAATATCGAGGACCTCGATCCTGCCTTTGCCGACATGCCCATCCTGCGCCAGCGCCGCGACGATGCCGATCTGGGCGTGGTGCTGTCCAATTCCTTCGGCTTTGGCGGCACCAATGCGGCCCTGGTGTTCAAGCACCCGGATGCCTGAGCGGATCTCTCTTAGTAATTGAATTCGGAAAACCGCGCGGCCTTGCCGTTATAGACCAGCACCCGCCCGATCAGCGGCTCGCCGATGGCGCAGATCAGCTTGATGGCCTCCATGGCCATCAGCGTGCCGATCACCCCGGTCAGTGGCCCCAGCACGCCATTGGCTTCGCATGAGGGCAGATCGCCGTCCTCTGCCTCGGGCGGATACAGCGCCTCAAAGCGCGGCCCGCCCAGATGGGGCGCAAAAATCGTCAATTGCCCATCGAACATGGTGACCGCCCCGGCGACCAGCGGTTTTGCCAACGCTGCGCACGCCGCCGCCACCACGCGCCTCGTGGCCAGACTGTCCGAGCCGTCCAGCACCAGGTGATACTCGGCGATTAATGCCTTGGCCGTGTCGGCATCGACGCGCGCGGTGTGGGCGATCACCGCCACATGGGGGTTGAGCGCCGTGGCGAAACCCGCCGCGCTTTGTGCCTTGTTGAGGCCGATGCCGGCCGTGCTATGTACGATCTGACGCTGCAGATTGGACACCGCCACCGCGTCATTGTCGGCAATGCCCAGCGTTCCAACGCCCGCTGCCGCCAGATAGGCGATCCCCGGACTGCCCAGCCCGCCCGCGCCGATGACCAGAACCTTGGCCTGCGCCAAAGCCTGTTGCCCGCCCCCGCCCATGCCCTTGAGCACCAGGTGGCGCGCATAGCGCCGGCTTTCCTGCGCACTGAACGCCATGCCGCTACGCCGCGCCCGTCGAGCCGAACCCGCCAGCCCCGCGCAGGGTCTCGTCCAACGTTTCCTGCAGCCTGAAGACGGGGGCGCTGACCGGGGCCACCACCAGCTGCGCAATGCGCTCGCCCCGCCGCACCACGAAGTCCTCATTGCCCAGATTGATCAGGATCACCTTGATCTCGCCGCGATAATCCGCGTCGATCGTGCCGGGCGCGTTGAGCACCGTCACCCCATGCCGGGCTGCCAGTCCCGAGCGCGGCCGAACCTGCGCCTCGTAGCCCTGCGGCAGCGCCATGCAGAACCCGCAGGGGATCATCGCGCGCTGGCCCGGCGCCAGCACCACGGCGTCTCCGTCCCCCAGGGCCGCGGCCAGGTCGGCACCCGCAGCGCTCACGCTTTGTGGCGCGGGCAGCGGGAGCCCATGCCCATGCGCGAGCCAGACCAGGCCGATCGAAACGCCGTTGCCGACCATTATTGTACCCGCACCACGGCATAAAGTTCGTCGGGCAGGGCCACCGTGCCGTTGATCAGATCGAGAAAGGGAATGACCTGTTCGGCCGCTGTCCGGTCGGGCGACAGCGCCATATTGGTGTCGGTGACCTCACGGCCCGAAAAGCGCAGCGTGATGGCATGGCCGGTAAAGATCGCCTCGATCATTTGCCGTGTCTCTTCGTCCATGGCGTCATCGACCCCGATTTCCCCTTTCATCTCCACGGTGGGAAGCGCCACGCGCACCAGCCCCGGTCCAGCCGGGGTAAAGGTCACGGTCTTTTTCTCATTGCCCAGGGTCAGCTCGGCAAAAGGGCCGTTCTCGATGATGACGCAGGTGGCGCTGCCATCGGCATTTTCGGTCAGTGTGCCGGTGGCGCAAAACTCGCCGTCCGCAGCCGTATCGCTTTTGGCTTCGGCGGCATTGGTCTTGATCATGGCATAAAAATCGGCGCCCATCTCCTGCGTCATCACCGCCCTGGCGGTGGTTGGGCTGGTCACGGCAATGTCCACCTTGGCGTCAAGACACCCGGCAAGCCCGGCAGCCAGCACGAGAATGCCGGCCAGCCGGCCGGCAGATTGCAAACCCATTCCACGCCTCCGCGATCGGCCCCATGCCATCGGCCACGCCCGGCGCGCAATCTAGGAGCAAGGGCCGGGGGCGGCAAGGCGCTGACGATTGATTGTAGCGGCGCCTCGAGCCTCAGGACGTCGCCACCCGCCAGATGATCACCGCGACCAGCGCCATCGCCAGCCAGCCCAGCGCCAGCACCATCGGACGCGGCAACATCGCGCCATTCGGCTTTTCGGCCTGGTAGTCGGCCAGTATCGCCTCGGTCTGCGCCAGAATGACCGGCACCCGCCGCGCCGCATCGGCAAAGACCCGCAACCCGTCCTTGACGTCCTCGATCTTGCCCACCGGGCCTTCCTCGCGGCGCAGCCAGTCGCCCACCACCGGCTCGGCGATGGTCCAGATATCCAGGTTGGGATCGAGCGCACGTGCCACCCCTTCCACCAGCACCATGGATTTTTGCAGCAGCACCAGTTCGGGCCGGGTCTGCATGTCGAACAGGTCGGTAATGACGAACAATTGCCCCAAGACGCGCGCCATCGAAATGTCCTGCGCCGTGCGTCCATGCAGCGGCTCGCCGATCGAGCGGATCGCCAGCGAGAAATCATCCACCGATTGCGCCGCCGGCACATAGCCGATGTCGAAATGGCGCTGCGCCACCAGCCGGTAATCGCGCGTGATGAAGCCGAACAGGATATCGGCAAGGAACCGCCGTTCCCCCCGGTTGATCCGGCCCATGATGCCGAAATCCACCGCCACTATCGCATTGGTGCGCGGATCGGCGAACAGATTGCCCGGATGCATGTCGGCGTGGAAAAATCCGTCGCGGATCGCATGCCGTAAAAAGTTCTGTAGCAGGCTCCTGGCCAGAGCCTTGCGATCCACCCCCGCAGCGTCCAGCGCTGCCGTGTCGCGGATGGGGATGCCGTCGACCCAGGTGGTGGTCAAGACGTTTTGCGCGGTATGATCCCAACTGACGCTGGGAATGACGAAGCCTTCGTCGTCCTTGATGTTCTGGGCAAATTCGCTGATCGCCGCCGCTTCCAGCCGCAGATCGAGCTCCAGCCGCGCCGAGCGGTCGAGCGTTTCCACCACCTGTGTCGGCTTGAGCCGCCGCGTCGAGCGCACCAGCCGCTCGGCCAGCCTGGCGCCGGCATAAAAGCTTTCAATATCGGCCATGAAGCGTTGCGCCACGCCGGGCCGCAGGATCTTGACGGCCACGACTTGGCGCAGCCCGCTCGCCGCAACCAGCCTGGCGCGATGCACCTGCGCGATCGAGGCCGCGGCAATGGGCGCGGACAATTCCGTCAGCTCAGCCGCCTTGGCGCCCAGCGCGTCCAGCAGGATGGTGGGTACCAGATCCGCGTCGAACGGCTCCATCTTGTCCTGCAGCCCGGCCAGATCCGCCGCCACCTGGGGACCCACCACGTCGGGCCGCGTCGCCAGCGTCTGGCCGAACTTCACGTAAGTGGGCCCCAAAAGGTTGAGCGCCCGGTTCAGCCGCTCCACATGGCCCGTGCGCCGCACCGATCCGCGCTCGATTGCCCGGCCCAGCCCGATTCCCAGGCGCAGCGGCATGGGCAGGTCTCGCGCCACGATGATGGACAGCGCGCCTTCGCGGGCCAGCACATAGCCAGCCCGAACCAGCCGGAAATAGGCGGAAATCAGCATCTGAACCTAGATCTTCCAGCCGGAAAACAGCGCCGCGATATTGCCGCTGAATGGGGTATGCCTGGCCCGTTTGAACCCGGCGCCCGTCAGCATGCCGGTAAAGGCCTCAGGCGTCGGGAACTTGCGGATCGAGTCCACCAGATACTGGTAGGGCTGGCTGTCCCCGGTCACGAGCCTGCCCATGGGCGGGATCACCCGATCGGAAAAGGCCTGGTAAACACTGTCCAGTCCTGGCACGTCGACCTGGGAAAATTCTAGCACCAGGATGCGCCCGCCACGCTTGAGCACGCGATGAGCCTCCCCCAGCGCCTTTTGGATGCGCGGCACGTTGCGGATGCCGAAGGCGATCGTATAGGCATCAAAGCTGTTGTCGGGAAACGGCAGCTCTTCGGCATTGGCTTCGGTAAAGCTCGCCTGCGCCCGATAGCGCCAGCCTTTGGCACGCTCGGTGCCCACGCGCAGCATGTCCGCATTGATGTCGGCGATGACCACTTCGGCATAACCCATCGAGGCGTTGATGATGCGCTCGGCGATGTCGCCGGTGCCCCCCGCCATGTCCAGCACGCGATAGGGCCGCGCACCCGCCTTGGGCGGGGCCAGATCGGCGACCATGGCGGTCTTCCAGACCCGGTGAATGCCCCCGCTCATCAGATCGTTCATCAGGTCGTACCGGTCGGCGACCCCGTGGAACACCGCGTTGACAAGCCCCTGCTTGTCCTCTAGCGCCACCATCTGCTCGCCGAAATGGGTCGTCTCGCTGACCTGTGTCATTGGCTCTCGCCTTTGTCCGTTTGCGTTGGCCGCACCATAGCGAAGCCCCATGGCGTTTGCCATGGCGCAAAGCCGCACAGGTGGAGGACGTCTGCAATGCCGGAATTGCCCGAAGTCGAAACCGTCCGCCGGGGCCTCGAACCCTGGCTTGTCGGTGCCACCATCGAAAAAGTGCGCCTGCATCGGGCCAATCTGCGCTTTCCATTTCCCGAGGGCCTGGCGGCGGCACTTGCAGGCCAAACCATCACCAGCGTCGGCCGTCGCGCCAAATATCTGCTGATCGGCTTGTCCAACGGCAAGACCGTCCTCAGCCATCTGGGTATGACCGGCTCCTGGCGGTTTGCCGAACACGCCATCGACAAGCCCCCGCGCTACTACGAAATCGAGCCGGTGCCCAGGCACGACCATATGGTTTGGGCCCTGTCCCATCCCAGCCACGGGCCGTCCCACCTGATCTATGCCGATCCGCGCCGCTTCGGCTTTGTCGATCTCTATGACGATCTGGCCGACAGCCCCTATCTGACGGGCCTGGGTCCCGAACCCCTGTCCAACAGCTTCAATGCCGATGCACTGATCGCGGCGTTCCGGGGCAAGAAGTCCCCCATCAAGGCAGCGCTGCTCGACCAGCGCGTGGTTGCCGGCCTGGGCAATATCTACGTTGCCGAAGCGCTGCACCGCGCCCACATCCTGCCCACCATCCATGCCGGCACCATGCTGACGGCCAGGGGCAAGGCCAAGCCGGCCGTCGAGCACCTGGTTTCTGCCGTTCGCCAGGTGCTGATCGAGGCCATCGAAGTGGGCGGCTCGACGCTGCGCGATTTCCGCAACGCCGATGGTGGCTCGGGCTATTTCCAGCATCGTTTCGCCGTCTATGATCGCGAGGGCGAACCCTGCCCGACCCCGCTTTGCACCGGCACCGTGGCCCGTATCGTCCAGTCCGGCCGTTCGACGTTTTACTGCCCGGTGTGCCAGCACAAGCCTTAGGGAATCCGGTTGACGAGCAGGGGGCTTTCCCCTATAGACCGCCCGAATGGCGGCCGTTCTGATGCCGCCGCTTTCATTTTCACCCCGGACGTGTGTCGCCTGATCGCGATTTCGGCCGGAGGAACGCGCCCAAGAGGACCACGATGGCCAACACTCCTTCAGCCAAGAAGGCCACCCGCAAGATCGAAGCCCGCACCGCGGTCAACAAGTCGCGCCGTTCGCGCGTGCGCACCTTCATCCGCAAGGTCGAGGAAGCCATCGTCGCCGGCGATCACAGCCTGGCCGTGGAGGCGCTGCGCGCCGCCGAACCCGAGATCAACCGCGCCGCCACCAAGGGCATTGTTCACGCCAATCTTGCGGCCCGCAAGGTCAGCCGCCTCAATAGCCGCGTCAAGGCTTTGAGCGCCTGATCCGACGCGACGACAAGGGAGCGGACCACTGGGTCCGTAACTGGACAAAGGGCTCCGCAAGGGGCCCTTTTTGTTTATCGGCAACACGGAAGTGTTTTTCGCTGCTGGCTGTCATATGACATTGCGGTGACGGCGACGCCGACTCACCCCATGCATGGGTGCTATGCAGGTTTTTGCTGTAATACCAATGGCTTAACAGTCAAAATGTTGCCTTCGTACACAATGCCGGCCCGGCCCACCCGGATAATTTTACCCGCTTCCAAAATAAATTTCCTGCCACCTTCCACAGCATTCCGCACCGAATCTGCGTTGAGTCACAGAGCCTTGCTTTGGCCTCTTTTTGACCAGCGCCGAATGGATTTTATCAGGCTCCAGAGTCAACCCCCCCACGAAAGATTCATCTGTTGCAGCCCTAAAATCCAGCCTTTAAGGTAATCTCGTCAGCTTGAGAAAAGACGGCTTCAAAGTACGTTTTACCAAAGCTGGCAGGGTCTGTTGTGGGGCATTGAAGTGAGTTGGGGCGGCGGCAGCGATGTCTCGCCAATGGTGCCGATAACGGTTGCATGACAGCATCATGGTGCGGTGTGGGTCAATCCGGTCGGGCATTTATCGAGTAACCGCTGGCCGGCTCCGGTCAGGTTCAAGTGATAGTGCAAGCAGGTTGAACGGCGGCTGACCGCCGGAAAGAATTTTCGTCCCCAGTTTGGGGGCAGGCGAAGCTTTGGCTGGCCGCTTGGAGCGCCGGCGTGACGAACAGGGCGCCGGCTGGTTTTTGCGGACCGCGGCGAAGCAGCAATGGGGCACACCGATATGATCACTGCACAGACCAGCGCCGGGGGCGAGGATTGGGGCCGCACGGATCGGGCCTCCTCGACACCAGCAACCAAAGGCGATGCGTCCGTGATGAACTCAACCGATTGTCTGTCCGAAGCCCAGCGCGACCTCTGGAACCGGGTTCGGGCGCGGCTCAAGGCTGGTGTCGGCGAGGATGTGTTCACCTCCTGGTTCGCCCGGCTGGAACTGGAAGAGGTCGTGGACGATCTCGCCCATCTTTCGGCGCCCACCCGGTTCTTGTGCTCCTGGGTACAGTCCAACTATGCGGACCGCATTCTGCAGGCTTTCCAGCAGGATTCCGCGGTTATTGCCCGTCTGCAGGTCACCTTGCGTGTCAACGGCCAAGCCCGTCCGCGCCTGGCACCCCAGCCGGTCGAGGCCGCCAGCCCCGAGGTGCCGCCTGCTGTTGCCCCGCAGGTCACCGCCATGCCGCGCCTCGTGCGCGACAACACCGCGCAAAAGGGCGACGCCCTGTCCGGCAGCGCCATCGACGCGCGCATGACCTTTGACAGCTTCGTGCCCGGCGGGCCCAACGAAATGGCGCTCGGCGTCGCCCGCCAGATCGCCCAGGCGGCGGCCAATAACAGCGTGACCTTCAATCCGGTCTATATTCATTCCACCGTCGGCCTGGGCAAGTCCCATCTGCTCAACGCCATCGCCCACGCTACCCAGCAGGCCGACCCGTCCAAGAACATCGTTTATCTGACCGCCGACCACTTCATGTACCATTTCATCACGGCCGTGCAGCGCCAGTCGGCGCTCGGCTTCAAGGAATGGCTGCGCCGGGTCGATCTGCTCTTGATCGATGACATGCAGTTCCTGCAGGGCAAGTCCGCCACCGAGTTCGGCCATACCCTGGGCACCCTGCTGACCGGCGCCAAGCAGGTCGTAGTCGCGGGCGACGCGCCGCCGCGCGATCTGGAAATGCTCGACGAACGCGTCCGCTCGCGCCTGTCGGGCGGGCTGGTGGTGCCCATTTCCACCTTCGATATCGAGCTGCGCCGCGCCATCGTGCAGCGCCGGGCCGACCAGGCCACCGCCCGCTTCGGCATGCATTTCCCCACCCCGGTGATCGACTATATCTCGCGCGTCGTGGTCAGCCATGGCCGCGATCTCGACGGCGCCGTCAATCGCCTCGTCGCCGCCAACCAGCTGACCGGCGAGTTGATCACCGTGCCGCTGGCCGAAAAGACCTTGGGCGATCTGATCCGTTCGCACGAAGCGCGCCGCGTACGCATCGAGGACATTCTCAAGATCGTTTCGCGCCACTATAAGGTGCCGCGCAATGAACTGCTCTCGGCCCGCCGCTCGCGCGATGTGGTTCGTCCACGCCAGATTGCCATGTTCCTGGCCAAGGCGTTGACGAGCCGCTCCCTCCCCGAAATCGGCCGGCGCTTCGGCGGACGCGACCACACCACCGTGCTGCATTCCGTCCGCAAGGTCGAACAGATGATCAAGGACGACGTGGAACTGGCCCAGGAGATCGAGCTGTTGAAGCGGATGCTGGAGGAGTAATTCTGCGCTCGCTGATAACTCCTAACCCCTCACCCTGCTTGCTCCGCTGAACGCGTCGCAAGCTGTCCCTCTCCCACAAGGGGCGAGGGGTGACGACTGAGAATTCTCGGCTCTTTCCCCTTCTCCCCTCGTGGGAGAAGGTGCCCGAAGGGCGGATGAGGGGGCCTTGCTTGCCTACCGCGGCAGTTCCCGCCCCATGAATTCCGCGAACTTTTCCTTCCAATCCGGATGCCAGCGCGACAGCGCCGGGCGGTTCTCGATGATGTCCATCGCGTTCCAGTAAATGCGCTTGTGATCAGTCGCGTTGGGGGTATCATCGTCCGGGCAGAGGATGAAAAACTCGTCCCGCCCGATGGCCGCTTCCATGAAGCCGATTACCTGTTCGGGCAGCCAGGCGCCTGCCCGGTGCTCGGCCTCCCCGGTCGTGGTCCAGCCCGGGATCAGCAGATGGGCGCTGACCCGGCCGCCTTCCCGCTCGCGCAGGTCGCGCGCCAGGTTCTGCGTATAGGCGTTCACGGCAGCCTTGGAGGTGTTGTAGGCCGCATTGCCGGGCGGGTTGGTCAGGCCCTGCTTGGAGCCGGTATTGACGATCGCGCCCGCCCGCCCCGAAGCCAGCATGCCGGGCAGGAATGCCTGCACTCCATTGACGGGCCCAAGCACATTGACCGCCAGCGTCACCTGCCAGTTCTCGATCGGATCGAGCGTGCCCCCGGCGCCGCCGGAAACAAAGGCGGCGGCATTGTTCATCAACAGGGTCGGTGCCCCGAACCGCTGCGCGACGCGATTGGCCAGGTGGACCATGGCGCCGGCATCGGCCACGTCCAGCGTTTCGGCCATGACATTGTCGAGGCCGACAAGGCCGGCCAGTTCGGCGGCGATCGTGCCCAGCTTGGCCGCGTTGACATCGACCAGAACGATGCGCATGCCGGCTTCGGCCGCCCGGCGCGCCGCAGCCCGCCCGATGCCGCTGGCGCCTCCGGTGATGACGGCAACGCCGTCCCTGGTAAAACTAGCGGCCATGATCGATCCTGCAGCGTTAGGGAAACTGGCGCACCCTAACCCAAGATCACCGCCCGTGCAGCTTTCCTCGTCGGACAAATGCCGCAGCCGCATGCGGCCATTTGCCGTGGGCAAGTGCCGGCGCGCCCTTGCCTTTGCCCCCACATCTTGTAAAGGTCCAAACCCCGGTGCTCCGGGGTTTTCCCAACACCGAACCGCCGCCTGTTGCCAAGGATTTTTCGATGAAGGTCACGCTCGAACGCAATCATCTGCTCAAATCGCTGAGCCATGTGCATCGGGTCGTGGAACGGCGCAATACCTACCCGATCCTGGCCAACGTGCTGTTCAAGGCCCACGACGATATGGTCGAACTGCGCGCCACCGACCTGGACATCGAGGTCACCGAAAGCGTGCCCGCCATGGTCGGTACCCCAGGCACCACCACCGTGCCCGCCCATACCCTTTATGAAATCGTGCGCAAGCTCAGCGACGGCGCCGAAGTCCGGCTCGAAACCGATGGCGCCGAAAACATGGTGCTGACTTCGGGTCGCTCGCGCTTCAATCTGCAGTGCCTGTCGCCCGACAGCTTCCCTGATTTGAAATCGGGCAGTTTCGGCCACGAATTTTCCCTGCCGGCCTCGGCTTTGCGCGAGCTGATCGAGCGCACGCAATTCGCCATTTCCAACGAGGAAACCCGCTACTACCTCAATGGCATCTATTTGCACACCGTGGACATTTCCAATGCTGGCATCGTGTTGCGGGCCGTAGCGACCGATGGCCACCGCATGGCCCGCGCCGAGATCGAAGCGCCGTCCGGCGCCGGCGGCATGCCCGGCATCATCGTGCCGAAAAAGACCGTCGGTGAAGTTCAAAAACTGCTCGATGGCGCCGATGGCGAGGTTGCCGTGGAAGTGTCCGAAACCAAGATCCGCTTCAAGCTCGGCTCGGTCGTACTGCTCTCCAAGCTGATCGAAGGCACTTTCCCCGATTACGACCGGGTGACGCCCAAGAACAACGACAAGCAGATGAACGTCGACCGCGCCGCCTTTGCCACGGCAGTGGATCGCGTTTCCACCATCGCCTCCGAACGCGGCGGCAAGGCCGTCAAGCTCTCCGCCAAGGATGGGCTCCTGGAACTCTCGGTCACCAATCCCGATCACGGCACGGCCTCAGAAGAATTGGCCGTCGAATTCGACACCGACGGCTTCGAGATCGGCTTCAATGCCCGCTACCTCCTCGATATCGTTGGCCAAATCCGCAGCGACAGCGCGGTGTTCATGTTCAACGATGCCGGCTCGCCCACGCTGGTGCGTGAGGATGGCGAGGCCAAGGCACTGTATGTGCTGATGCCGATGCGGGTTTGACGCGGCTACATCTGCGTTTGAACCAGCATCGCACCCCTCACCCGCCGCGTTGCGGCGACCTCTCCCCGGAGGGGCGAGGTGAGGCAGGGGCTCGTTCGCTCGTCTGGCATTTGACCATCGAGTTTTCCCATGCGTCCCCTCGCCCCTTCGGGGAGAGGGCCAGGGTGAGGGGTCTTCGACACCAGCCATGACCCGCCACATTTCCCGCCTCCGCCTCACCGCCTTCCGCAATTACGCCACCGCGGCGCTTGATCTGGACGAGCGTCATGTCGTCCTCACCGGCCCCAATGGCGCCGGCAAGACCAACCTGCTCGAAGCCATTTCGCTGCTCTCGCCCGGCCGGGGCCTGCGTCGGGCCAGTTTCGAGACCGTCCAGGCGCAGGGCTCCGATATCGGCTGGGCCGTTGCTGCATCGATCCAGACCGATGACGGCCCCGCCGATATCGGCACCGGCGCCGGCCTCGACGATGGCGGCCGGCGCGTGCGCATCAATGGCGCCAATGCCCGCTCGGTCGAGGCGATGAGCGATTACCTGCGCGTCCTTTGGCTGACCCCGGCCATGGATGGCCTGTTCTCGGGCCCCGCCAGCGACCGGCGTCGGTTCCTCGATCGGCTGGTGACCACGCTCATCCCCGGCCATTCCGCCGCCGTAGGGGATTTCGAAAAGGCCATGCGCCAGCGCAATCGCCTGCTCGAGGATGGTGGGGAAGCGCGCTGGCTCACGGCAATCGAAGCGCAGATGGCCCAGTCTGCCACCGCCATCCACCATGCCCGCACCGATAGCCTGGCGCAACTGCAGGCGTTGATCGCGCAAAGCCTTGAAGGCGACAGCTTTCCCGCGGCCCATCTGGCATTGTCCCCGTTGTTCGAGGATCGCCACGAGCCTCTGTCCTCCTCGGCGCTGGAAGCCGAACTGACGGCGCTCTGGGCCCGCTCCCGGAGCCTTGATCGTGCCGCTGGACGCACCATATCTGGGCCTCACCGCGTTGATCTGGAGGTAACCCATGCCCAAAAGGCCATGCCGGCGGCTCTGGGTTCAACCGGCGAGCAAAAGGCGCTGCTGATCGGGCTTGTTCTGGCCCAGGCGCGTCTGGTCAAGCTGCGCACTGCGATCACCCCGTTCCTGCTGCTCGACGAGATCGCCGCTCACCTCGATCCGGACCGGCGCCGGGCCTTGTTTCTGGCACTGGATCGACTGGGCGGCCAGTGCTTTCTGACCGGCACCGACCCCTTGCTGTTCGAGGCCCTGGCCGATCGGGCGCAGCCGATTACGGTACGGGATGGACGGCTCTATCCGGGCACTGCCCAAGCCTGACGCTATCCCCTGGCAAACCGGCCGAAAAGGCCAATTTGCTTGGGGTTTAGGTCCCTATCGAGTACAAGATTTTCACCGTAATTGAGTTGATTCGAAGCCCATGACCGATACCGATAAATCCTTGCCCTCCGAATACGGCGCCGACAGCATCAAGGTGCTCAAGGGGCTCGACGCGGTGCGCAAGCGCCCGGGCATGTATATCGGCGACACCGACGACGGCTCGGGCTTGCACCACATGGTCTATGAAGTGGTCGACAACGCCATTGACGAGGCCCTGGCCGGCCATGCCGATCTGGTGACGGTGACCCTCAATGCCGATGGCTCGGTTTCCGTGACCGACAATGGCCGTGGCATTCCTGTCGACCTTCACAAGGAAGAGGGCGTCTCGGCCGCCGAGGTCATCATGACCCAGCTGCATGCCGGCGGAAAGTTCGACCAGAATTCCTACAAGGTTTCGGGCGGCCTGCATGGCGTGGGCGTGTCCGTGGTCAATGCGCTGTCGGTCTGGCTCAAGCTCAAGATCCGCCGCAATGGCGACGTGCATGAAATGAGCTTTACCCACGGCGATGCCGATGGTCCACTCGAGATCACCGGCAAATATGAAGGGCGCAACGGCACTGAAGTCAGCTTCATGCCATCCCAGGATACCTTCACCATGGTGGAGTTCGACTTCAAGACGCTCGAGCATCGCCTGCGCGAACTGGCCTTCCTCAATTCGGGTGTCCATATCCTTCTGGCCGATCGCCGCCATGCCGATCCGGTTGATATCGACCTGTTTTACGAAGGCGGGCTCGAGGCTTTCGTGCAATATCTGGACAAGGCCAAAACCCCGATCATCAACAAGCCCATCGCCATCCTGCTGGAAAAGGATGGGATTACCGTCGAAGTGGCACTGCAGTGGAATGATTCATACCACGAGAATGTTTTGTGCTTTACCAACAACATTCCCCAGCGCGATGGCGGCACGCATTTGGCTGGCCTGCGCGGGGCGCTGACGCGCCAGGTCACCGGCTATGCCGATAGCTCGGGCATCAGCAAAAAGGAAAAGGTCACCCTGACCGGTGACGACACCCGCGAGGGGCTGACCTGCGTGCTCTCGGTCAAGGTTCCCGATCCCAAATTTTCCTCCCAGACCAAGGACAAGCTGGTCTCCTCCGAAGTCCGCCCGGTCGTGGAGAACGTCGTCAACGAAAAGCTCGGCCAGTGGTTCGAGGAACATCCCACCGAAGCCCGCCTGATCGCCAGCAAGGTCTCGGAAGCCGCCGCCGCCCGCGAGGCCGCCCGCAAGGCGCGCGAATTGACCCGCCGCAAGGGCGCGCTGGAAATCTCTTCCCTGCCCGGCAAACTGGCCGATTGCCAGGAACGTGATCCCGCCAAGTCCGAAATCTTCATCGTCGAGGGTGATAGCGCCGGCGGCTCCGCCAAGCAGGGCCGTGATCGCTCCACCCAGGCGGTCTTGCCGTTGCGCGGCAAGATTTTGAACGTCGAGCGCGCCCGTTTCGATCGCATGATCGGCTCCGACCAGGTCGGCACGCTGATCACCGCGCTGGGCACCGGCATCGGCCGTGAGGAATTCAACGTCGACAAGCTGCGCTACCATAAGATCATCATCATGACCGACGCCGATGTCGACGGCGCCCATATCCGCACCCTGCTGCTGACGTTCTTTTACCGCCAGACGCCCGAATTGATCGAGCGTGGCCACATCTATATCGCTCAGCCCCCGCTCTATAAGGTCAAGCGCGGCCAATCCGAGCAATATCTCAAGGACGAGCGGGCCCTGGAGGATTACCTGCTCTCCAGCGGGCTCGAAGAGGCGGTGTTCACCACCCGCGACGGGCTTGCCCATGCCGGTGCCGATCTGCTCGGCATCCTGCAGCAGGCGCGCGACATCGTTTATGCCATCGGCAATCTCAATACCCGCTACAACCGCAGCCTGGTCGAGCAGGCCGCCATTGTCGGCGGGCTCGATCCCGAGGGCCTGTCCGATCCGACCCGCATCACCGTCACCATGGAGCGTGTCGCCAACCGGCTCGACCGCATCTCCGACGAGCTGGAGCGCGGCTGGACGGGTCTGGTGACCGATGAGGAAGGGCTCAGCTTCTCGCGCACCGTGCGCGGCGTCGGCGAAACCCACCAGCTCGACCAGGCGCTGCTGCAATCGGCCGATGCGCGCAAGTTGCGCCAATTGGCCGAACGGCTGGACGAGCTGTATGGCGGTGTTCCCACGCTGACCCGCAAAGGCGAGACGACGCAGATTTTTGGCCCGGCCTCGCTGTTCAAGGCCGTCACCGATGCCGGCCGCAAGGGCGTGTCCCTGCAGCGCTACAAGGGCCTGGGCGAAATGAACCCCGGCCAGCTCTGGGAAACGACGCTCGATCCGAACGCGCGCACTTTGCTCAAGGTCGAAATCCGCGAAACCGACGAGGCCGACTCCATCTTCACCGCCCTGATGGGCGACTTGGTCGAGCCCCGCCGCGACTTCATCCAGGACAACGCCCTGAGCGTCAGCAATCTGGATGTTTAGCCTGCGGCCATAAGCAAGGCTAGTCGGACGGAAGACGCGGGGTTTTCATCGCCGTTCGAAGGCTTGGGTTATATTCCTCGCCCCCGTATGCTATGCTTTGGTGATGAGCGATCTGACGATAACCGCTGAAAACGATGCTGAAATCGCCTTTATGGCGAGCCGCTATCTTTGGTGGAAGCCGGTGGAGCAATCGGGTTTCTCGCGCCTTCGCAAGATCGCGCAGATCATGCATCTTGGCAGCTATGAGGAGATTCGCCACCTTGAGCTTTTGCTTGGCGAAGATAGCCTTGCCCAGGTGATGGTCAAATCCGAGGCCGGGTGGTTCGACGATCGCTCTTGGGATTTCTGGCGTGGACGCTTGTCGCTGTCCGCCAACCGCTCCATACCGAATGAACGACCAAAGCGGACATTCCGGCATGCCCCGGTGCTTTGACCCAAAGTTCAGCATATTGCCCCCGGCCCAGCGGGAAATCTGGGAACACCTGAGACCGGCCGCCGCACTGGGTCTGGTTCTCTACGGCGGTACCGCAATTGCCTTGCAACTGGGACACCGCGTATCGGTGGATTTCGATTTTTTCAGCTTCGAGCCTTTGGACAAGGCGGAATTGCAAGCTAAATTCTCCTTCTTGCCCGATGCCGAACGGTTGCAGGACAGTCCCGACACTCTCGTTGTATCCGCCAGGATGCCGTCCGGCTTCGTGAAACTATCCTTTTTCGGCGGCATGGGTTTTGGGCGGTTGCACGACCCGCTTCAGTCAAGCGATAGGGTCATGTTGGTGGCGTCGCTTGATGACCTGTTGGCCACCACGTTGAAGACTATCCACGACCGCGCGGAAGCCAAAGACTATCGCGACATTGCCGCGATGCTTACCGCCGGCATTTCATTGCCGCAAGGCCTGGCCACATTCAGGGCCATGTTTCACGGGGAGCCGCGCACAGCCCTCCTGGCCATAGGATATTTCGGCGACGGCGATATCGGCTCGCTGACCAAGACTGAAAAGCAAACGCTGATATCCGCTCGCGACCGGGTGCGCGATCTTCCGGAAATTTCGCTGATTGCCGGGTCTTTGGCCACAGCTGTCACCGACTGCGACGACGCTGATCGCGTGTTCTAGCCGAAGGGACAAGTCGCTCCGCGCGGGCGTCCAATTGGTTTGATCACCACCTCCCATGGCTTTCCCGCTCGCCGAAACCGACGAGCGGGCGAAGATGCTAGCCCCGCAAAAATGCCAGCAGATCCGCGGTGAACCGCTCCTTGTGCGTGGCGAACAGGCCGTGAGGGGCGCCTTCATATTCGATCAGCGTGGACTGCGCGATGCCCTTTGCCGCAGCACGGCCAGCGGCGTCGATCGGGACGGTCTTGTCGGCCGTGCCGTGAATGATCAGTGTCGGCACTGAAAAGGCGGCGAGATCGGGCCGGAAATCGGTGGTGGCAAAGGCTGCCGCGCAAGCCAGCGTCGGCTTGAGCCCGGCGGTCATGGCAACGGTCCAGGCATTGTCGACCATCTCCTGGCTGACCGAATGGTCCAACAGGCTGACCCCGAAAAAGCTCTTGAAGAAATCGGCGAAGAATTTGGCGCGATCCGCTTTCATGCCCTTGGTCATCCCCTCGAACACGTCCTGCGGCGTGCCGTCGGGATTGTCGGCGGTCTTGAGCATATAGGGCACGACCGAAGCGATCAGCCCGGCCTGGCGCAGGCCCTTGCCGCCGTGGCGCGACATGTAACGCGCGACCTCCCCGCCACCCATCGAAAAGCCGACCACCGTGGCGTCTTCGGCGCCGGTTGCGGCAATCACATCGGCCAGGTCGTCGGCCAGGGTATCATAGTCGTAGCCGGACCAGGGCTGGTCCGAACGGCCGAAGCCGCGCCGGTCATAGGCGATGGCGCGCATGCCGGCATCGGCAATGGCAACCGCCTGGTCGTCCCAGCTATCGGCCGACAGGGGCCAGCCGTGCAACAGGATGACGGGTCGCCCGCTGCCCCAATCCTTGACATAGAGTTCGGTGCCGTCACGGGTCTCGATCTTGGGCATGAGTGTTCCTTCTGCGCTATGATGCTGGCGAAACCCGGCGGCGCCACTTTGCGTTCCAGCGCCGCCAATCTGCCGGCCATCTTGTGATCGCCCAAGCCTTGTTGCCGGCCCGCAACACCGCCCTCGAACCGCTCGCAACCCACATAAACCGGCCACAATTTGTCCGGACAAGCAGAAGCCAGCGCGCCTGCGGCTCATTATCGTCGCGTCTGACGCGGGACGCGGTATTCAGCCTTCACATTGCAACAAGCTCGGTTTCCCGATTCAGTGGAACGGAGTACAAGGCGCTAGGCTCTCAGGGTTACGATTGATGGATTTTCGTTTGACCGCCGATGACCGTGTTGGCGCCCAAGGCAAAAAGGGCGGCGGCAAGCCCGTGCCCCAGGCCAAGCGGGGCAGCCGCGAGCGGGTCGAGCCCTCCATGGGACAGTCGGTCGGCGTCTTTGTCGATGACGAGCGTTCGGGCGGCACGCCGTCCAATCCCAAGAAAACGCCCAAGCGTGGCACCGCCAGAACGGCGCGCGCCAAGACGCCCAAGAAGCGGCGCTCGCGCACCGGTGGCTTGCTTATGGGCCTGTTTTATTGGGGCTTCATCTTCGCCATCTGGGGCGGCATCGCCCTGATCGGCGTCGTCGTTTACTATGGCATGCAATTGCCCTCGTCCAACACCTGGGCGGTGCCCGAACGCGCGCCCAATATCCGCATTCTGGCTGCCGATGGCCAATTGATCTCCAATCGCGGCCAGACCGGCGGCGAGGCGACGGTTCTGCACGAGCTGCCCGCCTATGTACCGGCCGCCTTCATCTCCATCGAAGACCGGCGCTTCTACGATCACTTCGGCGTCGATGTCATCGGCCTGGCTTCGGTGGCGCTGGAAAGTCTCAAAGCCGGCGGGGTGACCCGCGGCGCCTCCACCATCACCCAGCAGCTCGCCAAGAACCTCTTTCTCACACCCGACCAGACCTTTGCTCGCAAGGTGCAGGAAGCCATTCTGGCCGTCTGGCTGGAGCAGAATTATTCCAAGGACGAGATCCTCGAGCTCTATCTCAACCGCGTGTTCTTCGGCCACGGCGCCACCGGCATCGAGGCGGCGGCACAAACCTATTTCGGCAAATCCGCCCGCAATCTGACGCTGGGTGAGGCGGCTTTGCTCGCCGGCTCGCTCCAGGCCCCCTCGCGCCTCAATCCCAAGGGCGATCCCACGGCCACCGCCACCCGCCAGCGGCTCGTGCTTAATGCCATGGCCGAGGAAGGCTATATCAGCAAGGACGAAGCCACCGCCGCCCAGATCGATCCCAACCAGACCGTGCGCACCAAGGTGGCCGGCTCGGAATCCTATGTGGCCGATTGGGTGGAATCGCTGATGCAGGCCTATATCGGGGAGGTCGACGGCGACGTGATCGTCTCCACCACGCTCGATTGGCGCCTGCAGAAGGAAGCCGAAGTCATCGTGCGCGAAATGGTCGCCTCCGAAGGCCCCAAGCGGCATTTCACCCAAGGCGCGCTGGTCGCCATGGATGTCGATGGCACCGTGCGCGCCATGGTGGGCGGCGTCGATTACCAGGCCAGCCAATACAATCGCGCCGTCACCGCCAAGCGCCAGCCCGGCTCTACCTTCAAGCCGTTTGTTTATCTTGCGGCCATGGAAAAGGGCTATACCCCAGATACCCTGGCCGAGGATGCCCAGTTCGAATACCAGGGCTGGAGCCCCCGCAACGCCTCCGGCAAATATGCCGGCACCGTGACGCTGCGTCAAGGCCTGGCCTATTCGCTCAATACCGTCACGGCGCGTCTTGCCATCGACGTCACCCCCCAGGTGGTCATCGATACCGCCACGCGCATGGGCATTTCCTCGCCGCTGACGCCGGTGCCCTCCATCGCGCTGGGCACCCAGGAAGTGAACCTGCTCGAGCTCACCAGCGCCTACGCCCCCTTCGCCAATGGCGGCATGGGCGTCATTCCCAATGTGATCACCAAGATCGCCACCGCCGATGGCAAGGTTCTTTACGAAGCCAGCACGGCCGGTCCTGGCCAGGTCATAGCGCCCAATATCCTGGGTGAGATGAACGATATGTTGGAAACCGCGGTCGAAGTGGGTACCGGCAAGGGGGCCAATCTCAATGGCTGGACCTTTGGCGGCAAGACCGGCACCAGCCAGGAAGCCAAGGACGCCCTGTTCGTTGGCTATACCTCCCACATGGTGACCGGCGTCTGGCTCGGCAATGACGATGCCACCAAGACCACGCTGTCGGGCGGTAACGTCCCGGTGGCGATCTGGAGCCAGTTCATGACCAAGGCCCATGAAGGCCTGCAGATCGCGCCCATTCCCGGCGGCACTTATCAGAACGCCAGTTTGGGCGTGCCCCAGCCGGTGATCGACCCGGCCACCGGCCAGGCGGTGATCGATCCGGCAACGGGCCAGCCCATGGTGCAATATGTCGATCCGGCAACCGGCCAGCCGGTCCAGCCCGGGGCACAGGCTGCCCAGCAGGTCGATCCGGCCACGGGGCTGCCCTATCCGCAGATCGACCCCGCCACCGGCCAGCCGGTCCAAGGCGCCATGATCGACCCGGCGTCGGGCCAGCCCTATGCGCAGTCCCAGATCGACCCGGCCACAGGGCAGTTCGTGCAACCCACGATCGATCCCAATACCGGCCTGCCGATCCAGAGCCAGCCGGCGCAAAGCCAATATTACGATGCCAACGGCCAGCCCATCCAGGGCTATCAGGTCGATCCCAATGCGGGCCAGCAACCCAGCCAATATGTCGATCCCAATACCGGCCAGCTCTATGATGTCGGCGTGGATGCCAATGGGCAGCAGGTTCTGCTGCCGCCGGCCACGGTGGGCCAGCAGCCAGGCGGCTTTGATCCCAATGCCGGCCAGCCGACCGATCAGCAAAGCCCGCGCTCGCAACGCACCCTGATGGATTTGATCTTCGGCGATCAGCAGAACTAGCCGCATCCGCCAACGCGACCCACTCGGCGTTCGCGGCGGCGCTATGCGCGAAAACTGCCGATATCGGCAAGATTATCGTTCAACACCGCGCAAAAATGCGCTCAAATCAAACTGGCTGCATGCGCTGGCGTAAGCCTCGGGCCGGACGCCGCCGCTGGCCTGCCGCGACCGAGCGGAGCTGTAATTTTCTATGGGAGTTAAGCACGATGCCGACAACTGAACCCGAGCTGCATTGGTCCAAGCCCGACGGCATGCTGCCCAATAGCCGCTTTCCACTCCTGGTGCATCGCAACGGCATTGCCGGCGGTGGCGAGGATGCGGTCCGCGAGCGGCTGAGGAGCAATGACTGGTTCAACAACTGGAGCTACCCGGGCATCTACACCTACCATCATTTCCACTCCACCACCCATGAATGCCTTGGCGTTGCCCAGGGCTGGATGGACGTCGTCCTGTTCGGTCCTGGCGGTCTCTCGTTGCGCGTCCAAGCCGGCGACGTCATCGTCCTGCCCGCCGGCGTATCGCACTGCATGGTCGGGCAGTCCGATGACATCGTCATGGTGGGCGGCTATCCCGAAGGCCGCGATTGGGACAACATGCAGCAGGCCCACACCACCGAGGATTTGCGCCGCGCTGCCGCCAAGCGCATCATGATGCTGCCCATCCCGGCGCGCGATCCGGCGACCGGCCAGGCTATGCAGGCGTGGATCGACGCCCCGTCATCGGTCGATTCCGACCTCAACGACTTCCGCGACGGGCTTGATCCGAGCTAGGGCGGTCAGGGCGGCGCTCTAGGAGCCGTACAACATCAGTTCACGCCCATGCGCCTTGAGCCAGGCCCGCCCCCGCTCCATGTCGGGCAGGGTCCGCTTCACATTGGCCCAGAATGCGGCCGAATGGTTCATTTCGCGCAGATGGGCCACTTCATGGGCAGCCACATAGTCCAGCACATGCGGCGGCGCGATGATCAGCCGCCAATTGTAGTTGAGATTGCCGCTCGAAGAGCACGATCCCCAACGGCTCGACTGGCTGCGCAGCTTGATCGTGCGCACCACCACGCCCAACCGTTCGGCATGAACCGCGCTCTGCCGCGCCAGATCGATCGCCGCCTCCCCCTTGAGCCAGTCGACCAGCCGCCGCGCCTGGTGCTCGGGGTCGCCGGGCACCAGAAGGATCGGCACGCCGTCCTCCTCGCTTACGTTCACCCGGCCGCGTACCTTGCCGGTGCCCACGATGCGATGCGCTATGCCACGCACCGGCACTACGCCGCCGTCTCCCAGATTGACCGCCGCCGGCGCCCGCTGCAGCCTTACCGCCAGCCAATCGCTGTGGCGCAACAAGAACGCCTCCGCCTCCGCCCATTTGCCATGCGGCGGCAAGGTCAGCACCGGCACCCCGTCATGGGGAAGCGACAGCCGATAGCTGCGCGCCCGGGCATGCGTGCGCACTGCGACGCTGACCACCCGGCCGTCGATGCGCAGTTCGGTACTGGCGGGAATCGCAGGCTTGGCCTTGAAGAACACGGGAGCGGTGAACCTTTCCAGCGGGAATCATCGGGTGCATTTTAGCACGGACAGGGTTGCACGCTCGATAGGTCCCCTGCCATCGGGAGCAGGCAATCGCACATGGCCTGGGCACGATCCGGCCAGGACCCCCACCCATCCTCCCCCTTGAGTGGGAGGATGGGTGGGGGTGCGAGAGCCTCGATACAGCGATGGTAAAACCCCCACCTTGATCCTCCCCCTGGCACGGGGAGGGATCGACTGAGGCATTTTGCCAAGAGCCGTGGCTACTTGCTATAGCCCGCCTTGACGGGAAAGGCTCGAACCCAAAAAAAGGGCGCCCCTTTCGAGGCGCCCGGTCTCAATCGCTTTAGAACGATTGCCTCATAAGGAGCCGGCTCAGGCGTTGTTGCCGTTGCCCCAGCCGTTGTTATCGCCATTATTGTCCGGCTTGTTCTGGTCATAGCCCTGCCGATTGCCGCGGCGCTCGTTCATGAAGCGGTCGAACTCTTCACGATCCTTGGCCTTGTTGAGATTGGCCATGTACTCGTGGAAGGCTTCGATTTCCGCATCGAGCCGCGCGCGTTCTTCTTCGAGGCGGCGCAACTGTTCGGCGCGGTAGTCGTCGAACGCGGCATTGCCGCTCGAGGACTGCGCGAAATTGTGGCGGTTGGCGTGATGGCGGCCCTGATTGGGTGCGCACCAGTCACGGCCCTTGTTCCAATAGGCTTGCGCCTTGTCGGCGGAACCGCCAAAGCGTTCGCCCCAAAGGATATAGCCCAGAACCAGAAGGCCGACCGGCCAGAAGAAGATGAAGCCCAAAACCATCGCGGCGATGGTGATCGGCGACCATTGAGGTTTGATAAGCGCTGTGTTCATTGCGGTGATCTCTTTTCCCAGTCACGAATGCAGCAGAAGTGGCCCCGTCCCGGGTAGGATCAAGCATGTGCCCGCAAATTTTCGCCCTTGAAATTGCCAATGTCGCGCACCATGCGAGCGTGGTGGCGCGATCAGAACCAAGGAAAACCCGGTGACCTTGACACCAGTCGGCGGTCTGCCGCCACCCACCGCCGCGCGCCCGCTGCGCCTCGAAACCCTGGTGCTGCTGCGCTGGCTGGCCATTGCGGGCCAGACCATCGGCGTACTGTTCGTCGCCTTTGGCCTGGGTTTTCCGCTGCCGATGGCGCAATGTCTGGCGCTGATTGCGCTGTCGGCTGCGGTCAATATCGTCCTGGTGATGCGCTTTGGCTATAGCTATCGCCCCACCTCCATGTTTGCCGCCGGCCAGATCGCCTATGATCTGGCGCAACTGGGGTGTCTTCTGGCCTTGACGGGGGGCTTGCAAAATCCTTTCGCCATCCTGCTCCTGGCGCCGGTCTCGGTATCGGCCACCACCTTGCCGCAACGCGCTACCCTGGTCCTGGCCCTGCTTGCGGCGGCGATCGCCTCCCTGCTGTCGATCGTGCATTTGCCGCTGCCCTGGGACCCGAGCGCGCAGATCATCTTCAACCGCATCTATGTCATCGGCATCTGGGTTTCGCTGATCTGTGGCGTTGTCTTCATCGCCGCCTATACCATGCGCGTCGCTCATGAGGCCCGCCAGATCGGCGATGCCCTGGCGGCGACCGAACTGGCGCTGTCGCGCCGCGAACAGCTCAGCGCGCTCGACGGGATGGCCGCCGCCGCCGCCCACGAATTGGGCACCCCGCTGTCCACCATTGCCCTGGCGGCCAAGGAAATGCGCGGCGAGGCGGCGCCGGGCAGCGATCTGGCGGCCGATATCGAACTGATCATCGAGCAGGCGGCCCGCTGTCGTGCCATTCTCGCCAAGCTGCGCAATCTGGGGTCGGACGGCATGGATCCCTTCGCCGAAGCGCCCCTGACCGACCTTCTGGCCGAAGTTGCCCGCCCCCATGAGGGGCGCGGCAAGACCATCCTGTTTTATTCCGAACCGGCAGCCGGCCCGGCGCCGGTGTTTCAACGCAGTGTCGGCCTGCTCTATGGGCTGGGCAATCTGATCGAGAACGCTACCGATTTCGCCCGCCATTCGGTGCGTGTCGAGGCCAGCTGGGATCGCGCCGCCATCAGCGTCACCATCACCGATGACGGCCCCGGTTATGCGCCCGAACTGATCGCGCGCCTGGGCGAGCCCTATCTTACCAGCCGGCCGCGCGACCCGCAGGCGCACGACGCCGAACTGCCCGGCGGGCTGGGCCTGGGTATTTTCATCGCCAAGACCTTGCTTGAACGCACCGGCGGCCGCCTGGCCTTCCACAATATCGCCCCCGCTGGCCACGCCCAGGTGCGCATCGTCTGGCCCCGCTCGGCCATCGAGCCGCAAGCGCGTTAGGCTTGCACCGTGATCCGGGACCGCTATGGGGGTTTCACTCGGCGCTGCGACATCGTGCCCCTTGTGGCGTCGTCGCCGGAGGCAAACCTAAGCGGATGTAAATCCGCCTTTTCCCAGCGCGAGGTTGCTTATGGCCCATCTGCATTTTGACGTTTCTGCTGCAAACGCTTATGTGAAGTCCATGAGTACGATCGAAGAGCTTCTGGCGACCGACCCGTCCCTGCTGCTGGTGGATGACGACGCCGCCTTCCTGTCGCGCCTCGAGCGGGCCATGCAACGGCGCGGCTTTGAGGTGCGCATTGCCGCGACCGTTGCCGCCGGCCTTGCCGCCGTCGCCGAGCGTCCGCCCGCTTACGCGGTGGTCGACCTGCGCCTCGAGGATGGCAATGGCCTCGAAGTGGTCCAGGCGCTCCACACCAAGCGGGCCGATGCGCGCGCCGTCGTCCTGACCGGCTACGGCAACATCGCGACCGCCGTCACCGCGGTCAAGCTTGGCGCCGTCGACTATCTCAGCAAGCCCGCCGACGCCGACGACGTCATCAATGCCTTGCTCGCCACGGGCGAGGACAAGCCCGAGCCACCCGAAAACCCGATGTCCGCCGATCGCGTGCGCTGGGAACATATCCAGCGCGTTTATGAATTGTGCGACCGCAATGTTTCCGAGACGGCGCGTCGCCTCAGCATGCACCGCCGCACCCTGCAGCGCATCCTCGCCAAGCGCGCCCCGCGCTGAAACCGACCCTATCGTGGTCCCGGGTCCATCAATCCATGCACCCGATCGGCGCCCATGCGCGCCAGCTTGAGCAGCAGCGCCTTGCGCCGCGCCGGGGGCAGGGGAGTATCGGGGCTGTCCCGCAAGATCGCCCCGTCATGCCCATCCGCCACGATCAGCCCTTCGCTCTCAGGAAAGATCGCGCCGTCCAGTTCCGGCGGCTTGGCGAAAAAGAACTTGTCGGAAAATTCGCGGTATTCGGGCCACTTCCGGTCGACCTGGAAATCGAGCAGGCTCGACTTGATCTCGACGATCCAGATTTCCCCCTTTGGCCCAACGCCCAGCACGTCCGCCCGCCGCCCGTTGCGCAGCGGTACCTCGGCATAGCAGCATAGATCATGCACGTCGCGCAGCAGCCGCATCACCCCCCGCTGCACCCGCAGCGCCGTCGCTGATTGGCGCAGGTCGATGATCGGGGGCAGCTCAGCCATGGCTGGACGCCGGCTCCACGCCCGCGCTGATCACCGGCCCCTTCGCCGCCAGCGCCCGGCAGGCAATCAGCCCCAGGATCAGGATCGGCAGGATCACCAGATAGGACGAGCGGATACCCAGATATTCGGCCACAAACCCCAAAAGCGGCGGCCCGAGGAAAAAGACGATGAAGGTCACCTGGCCCAAGGCCGCCACGTTCACGGCTGAAGGACGGTCCGTGCGCTGTGCCGCCGCCGAAACCGCCAGCGGATAAACCGCGCTGCAGCCGGCGCCCATGAGGGCAAAGCCGGCCAGCGCCAGCCACGGCACCGGCGCGAACGCCACCGCAAGCGCGCCCAGGATTGCCAGCCCCATCAAGCCAGTTGCGACCAGGCGGGGCCCGAACCGGTCCACCACCGGATCGGCGAAGAGGCGCATCATCGCCATGCAAAACGAAAACAGCGTCAGCCCCAGCCCGCCAACGAACGGATCCACGGCGAACACGTCGCGCATATAGATGCCCGACCAGTCGATACCTGCGCCCTCGACCAGAAATGCTGCAATCCCGATCATGCAAAGCGGCAGCAAGCCCCAATGGGGAAAGGCGATCCGGGGCGTCTCGCCCTGGTGCGCGCTGGCCCGGGCCGGCGCATCGGTCATGCCGGCGATCATGTACAGGCCCACGACGAACACCACGCCCACCGCGATCAGCAGATGGAGCTGGATTGACAGGCCCGCCCCGCGCACCAGGGCGCCCAACAGCGCAGTGATGAAAAACCCCAGGCTCCACATGCCATGGGCCCGGTTCATGTAGCTTTTGGCATATTGCGCTTCGAGCCGATCGGTCTGCACGTTGAGATTGATCTCCAGCGCCCCGGCCAGGAGCCCGGCGACGAACAGCGCCACGAACACCGCCAAGGCCGAAGGCAGCCAGGGAATAAGCGCATAGCACGCCGCGGTGCCCAAGACCGTCACCAGTGCCGTGCTGCGTGATCCCAGCCGTTCGATCAGCGGCGCCGAAAGGGTCAGCGAGATCAGCGAGCCGATGGCCATGCCGATCAGGGTCAGGCCCAGCTCGCTCTTGCTGACCTGCAATTGGGTTTGCAGGTCCGGCATGCGCGACAGCAGCGCCCCCAGGGCAAAAGCGAACATGAAAAAGCACGCAAAGATGCGGTGATGCGGGGCGATTGTCATGCCGTCTGTATCTTTCCAAAGCGCGGCGCCAGCGAACCGGCGGCAACAAGACTCAGCGCCACCAGCGGCAGCCCGAGGCCGAAGGCCCAGCGAATGCCGGCATGTTCAGCCACAAAGCCCAGCAACGGCGGCCCGAGCAGGAAACCCACGAACGAGATTTGCGCCAGTGCCGCAACGTTGACCGCCGCGGGCCGATCGGCGCGCTGCGCCGCCGCCGACATCGCCAGGGGAAAAATCGCGCTGGTGCCCACCCCGAGCATGGCAAAGCCCACCAGTGCCAGCCAGGGCGCATTGGCGAAAAATACGGTCAGCGCCCCCAGTCCCAGAATGCTCAGCAGCACCCGCGCTACCGCGACCGGATTGCTGCGCTCGACGAACCCGTCGGCCAAAAACCGCATCACCGCCTGGGCGCCGGCGCCTAGCGCCACCGCGAACCCGGCCACAAAGGGCTCGGCCGCGAACACGTCGCGCATATAGATTGCCGACCAGTCGATGCCGGCGCCCTCCATGATCATCGCCGCCATGGTGACGCAGACCAGCACCAGGATGGCCAGTGTTGGCCGCGCGAAGCGGGGACCGGCATCGGTACTGCCGCCGCTGCGGTGCTCGGCCGGCTCGAACCGGCCCATGATGATCGCGGTGGCCGCGAAAATCACCGGCACCATGATGGCCAGATGCAGCTGCGGCGACAGCCCGGACTGGGCGATCAGCGAGCCCAAGAGGCCGGCGCTGAAAAAGCCGATGCTCCAGAATCCATGCGCCCGGTTCATGATGCGCCGCCCGATGGCATGCTCCACCCGGTCGGCCTCCAGATTGACGATGACTTCGATCACCCCGATGGTCAGCCCCACCGGCAGCAACAGCAAAAACAGCATCACCGGCGATGGCGCCCACACGGCCAGGGCGTAAAAGACCGCCAGCACCGGCAGGGCGGTCAGCAACGCGCGCCGGTGCCCGACTTTTTCGATCAGCCCGCCGGCAAAGGTCAGCGAAATCAGCGTCCCCACCGCAGCCCCGATCAGGGCCAGACCGAGCGCACCCTCGGCCACGCCCATGGCGCGCTGGATGTCGGGCAGGCGCGGGAAGATGCTGCCCATGCAAAATGAATACACAAAAAAAGCAGCGTAAACCCGCAATTGCGGGGGCATGTCGATACCCAGTTTCATGGCTGAAACGAACTCGCGAACCGAAAACGAAGCGACTCTACAGGGATTCGCCACGCAGGCTAACAGCGTCGCTCAACTGCTGCACGCTCGTCTATTGCAACGTTGCAGCAAACACAATGGGTTGCAGCAAACACAATGGCGACGTGCCTCAAGCGGAATGGTCGTCGCGGATCACGTTGACGCCGGTGAGCACGCTGCGCACGATTTCCAGCCGCCGGAATTGTCCGCCCAGCCGGCTTTCGGCCGGGCGTCGCAGCGCCGTGACCCGGTCGCGCCGGTCGGGTCCGAAATAGCCCGAGGTCTCGAAATAGGTCATGGTCCGCCCCACCTGCCGTTCCATCCGCTCGGCCACCCGCTGATGGGTGAACGGCATGGTGATGATGTCGTCGAACCCCAGATTGATGCATGCGGCGATGGCCTCGGCCGATGGGCTCTCCGAAAAATAGATCATCGGCGAAAACCGCACCCGCCGGCTGGGGCAAAAGCGGATCGCCTCCGCCGCTTGGCGCAGGCTGGCGATCTCGGGCACTGCCGCGAACAGGAAAAAACACACGGGCGTGTGCAGCGACTGGCTTTCCGCAAGGCTGGCCCCGCCATAGGGCAAGACCGAGGCGAACCCGATCATGCGCGCCATGTCGGTCAAGGCAGCGCCTGCCCCGTCCTGCGGGCCGACGATAAACGCTGTAGCTTTCATCAAGGTCGCGTCCCGACCAGATTTGCATTCCCGCGTTTATTCTACCGGCTCAATGCTAAAGCCAGCCTAACGCTGTAATAGGTATATTGCCGGGACTGATGCCGCCAAAGCAACGGGCCGCTCCGGGGAGGAGCGGCCCGATCAGGCACAGGCAAGCGCTTAAATGCGCTCGATGCACACAGAGGTCGTGCCGCGATTGCGGAAACCCAGCTTGCCGGCGGCGGCGCTCGACAGATCGATGATGCGGCGGCCATGGAATGGCCCGCGATCGTTGATGGTGACGGTTATCTGGTTGCCGCTGCGCTGGTCGGTGACGCGTAGTTTGGTACCAAACGGCAGCGATCGATGCGCTGCGGTCATGGCATTCTGGTTGAAAATTTGCCCCGAGGCGGCCCGGCGGCCGTCAAATCCGGGACCATACCAGGAGGCACCGCCGCATTGGGCAAAGGCACCAGCCGTTGAAACACAAAGGACTGCACCAGCAAGTGCGGCGGCGAACATGGTCTTTTTGATCAAGCGTCTAATCTCACTTCAATTGAGGTGAGCGGACTCCTAATCAAGGCGATGGGCCACAATATGGACCAATCGCCTTGATTGGTCCTAACCGGCATGCTGTTGCCCATATGCTGCGCCGATCAGGCAACATGCTGCTAGGGCGAGCACAATCTGCAGACACGATCTTGGGACATGAATCCAATATCAAGCTGATCGACTGCTTTCAGTCAAAAAAATCTTCGCCATCAGGGATTGGTTTTGCGTCGTGCGACTTTGGGGCAACAGTTCCACCTAACGTGCCTCAGGCGCGATTTCCGGCGGTCTTCCCATCTGACTTATGGCCGTTTTACCCGGTCGGGTGCTCCAATATGACCTGATTGTGGCAAGTTCGCCGGGCCGTTATTTGACCAATTGATAAAAAATTGGAGCTGCGCTAGCCTTCCCCTCGGGAATGCAGCAGCAAGGACGCGATGATGGCATCAGGTGGTCTCAAGCAGGGTATCGCGCCCGGCCGGTTGGATGCAGGCCAATATGCCGCCAATTTCGCTGATCTGCATCCGCCGCTGGACCGGCATGAAGCCTATGTCGAGGCCGATCGCTGCTATTTCTGTTACGATGCGCCTTGCATGAACGCTTGTCCGACCACGATCGACATTCCCCTGTTCATTCGCGAAATTGCCACCGGCAACCCGCTGGGCGCTGCCGAGACCATTTTCGAGCAGAACATTTTGGGCGGCATGTGCGCCCGCGTCTGCCCCACCGAGCAGCTTTGCGAAGAAGCCTGCGTGCGCGAGGAGGCCGAGGGCAAGCCGGTCAAGATCGGCATGTTGCAGCGCTACGCCACCGATATCGCCATGCGCGACAATGTGCAGTTCTTCGAGCGCCCCGAGCCAACCGGCAAGAGCGTTGCCGTCGTCGGCGCCGGGCCGGCCGGACTTGCCGCCGCCCATCGGCTGGCCACCAAGGGCCATTCTGTCGTCATCTTCGATGCCCGTCCCAAGGCCGGCGGTCTCAACGAATATGGCATTGCCTCCTACAAATCGACCGACGGCTTCGCCCAGGCCGAAGTCGACTATGTCACCGCTATCGGCGGTATCGAGATCGTGCACGGCCAGGTGCTTGGCCAGGACATGACGCTGCCGCGCCTGCAGGAAACCTATGATGCGGTGTTTCTTGGTATCGGGCTGGGCGGCGTCAATGCGCTGCGCGCCCAGAACGAGAGTGCGCAAGGCGTCGCCAATGCGGTCGATTTCATCGCCGAACTGCGCCAGTCGTCCGATCTGGCGGCGCTGCCGGTGGGCCGCAGGGTCGTGGTCATTGGCGGCGGCATGACGGCGGTCGATGCGGCCGTGCAATCCAAGCTGCTCGGCGCCGAAGAGGTGACCATGGTCTATCGCCGCGGCAAGGAGCATATGGGCGCTTCAGCGTTCGAGCAGGACCTCGCGGCCGCCAAAGGCGTCACCATCCGGCACTGGATGGCCCCCAGGCGCGTCCTCGCCGATGGCGCCGGTGTGACCGGCATCGAGCTCGCCTATACCCATCTGGTGGACGGCAATCTGCTCGAAACCGGGGAAACCGTCATCTTGATGGCCGACCAGGTGTTCAAGGCCATCGGCCAGACGCTGGCCACCGATGGCGATGGCGCCGAACGCGCCGGCGGCAAGATCATGGTCGACGCCGAGGGCCGCACCTCGCTGCCCGGCGTCTGGGCCGGCGGGGACTGTGCCACCGGCGGCGATGACCTCACCGTCACCGCCGTCGCCGAGGGCCGCGACGCGGCCGAGAGCATGCACCGTTTCCTCATGGGAGGCAGCAATGGCTGATCTTCGCGCCGATTTCGTCGGCATCAAATCGCCCAACCCCTTCTGGTTGGCCTCCGCTCCACCCACCGACAAGGCCTACAATGTGGTGCGCGCCTTCAAGGCCGGCTGGGGCGGCGTGGTATGGAAGACCCTTGGCGAGGAAGGCCCGCCCGTCGTCAACGTCAACGGCCCGCGCTACGGCGCCATCTTTGGCGCCGATCGGCGTCTTCTGGGACTCAACAATATCGAATTGATCACCGACCGGGCCCTGCAGACCAACCTGCGCGAGATCAAGCAGGTCAAGATGGATTGGCCCGACCGCGCCATGGTCGTCTCCATCATGGTGCCCTGCGAGGAGGAGGCCTGGAAGGCCATCCTGCCTTTGGTCGAGGAGACCGGGGCCGATGGCATCGAGCTCAATTTCGGCTGCCCGCACGGCATGAGCGAGCGCGGCATGGGCGCGGCCGTCGGCCAGGTGCCCGAATATGTCGAAATGGTCGTGCGCTGGTGCAAGCAATATTCACGCATGCCGGTGATCACCAAGCTGACCCCCAATATCGCCGATATCCGCCAGCCCGCCCGTGCTGCCAAGCGCGGCGGCACCGACGCGGTCTCGCTGATCAACACCATCAATTCCATCGTCGCGGTCGATCTCGACGATTTCGCCCCGGTTCCGACCGTGGGCGGCAAGGGTACGCATGGCGGCTATTGCGGCCCGGCGGTCAAGCCGATCGCCCTCAACATGGTCGCCGAAATCGCCCGTGACGAGGAAACCTTCGGCCTGCCCATTTCGGGCATTGGCGGCATCACCACCTGGCGCGACGCCGCCGAATTCATCGCGCTGGGCGCCGGCAATGTGCAGGTCTGTACCGCTGCCATGACCTATGGCTTCAAGATCGTCGAGGAGATGATCTCGGGCCTCGGCAACTGGATGGATGAAAAGGGACATCCCAACATCGAATCCATCACCGGCCGCGCCATCCGCAACGTCACCGATTGGAAATATCTCGATCTCGAATACATTGCCAAGGCCAAGATCGACCAGGACCTGTGCATCAAATGCGGGCGTTGCCACATTGCTTGCGAGGACACCTCGCACCAGGCAATCGCCAAGCAGAAGGACGGCAAGCGCTATTTCGAGGTGATGAACGACGAATGCGTCGGCTGTAACCTGTGCGTCAATGTCTGCCCGGTCGAGGATTGCATCACCATGGAGGCCCTGCCGGTCGGCGCGCTCGACGAACGCACCGGTCGCGTCGTCACCGGCACTTACGCCAATTGGACGACCCATCCCAACAATCCCGGCCACGACGCGCCAATGGGCGACGTCTCCGCAGTCGAGCCGGCGGAATAGCCGATCGTTTCGCCTGCTGCCGAAACCAACCGGTTGGCTTCAGCACTGGAAACCCTCAGTTTCCGCTTTCGCGGACACTCCGGCATCAGCAATATGGCTCCCGGGTCGCCAGCAAGTGCGACGGGGAGCGTCATCACTTTATCTGCAACACTGATCGTGCTCGGCCGGGTGGTTTTCGGCCTGTTCTTCGTGATTGCCGGCCTGCGCAATTTTGCCGGTTTCCGCGCCCGCATTCCGTCGACAACCAATTATGGCTGGGACCTGCCGCCGCCGATCGTGGCCTTCGGCTTTGCCATGCAACTGGTTGGTGGCCTGTCGCTCATATTTGACGTCTGGACTGTTTACGGCGCCGCGCTGCTGATCGTTTTCCTGGTGCTGGCCACCGCCATGTACCACAATCTGTTTCTGTTCGAAGGCAAGGCGCGCGATCCGCATCTGTATCTGGTGCTGGTCAACATCACCCTCGTCGCCGGACTGCTGCAGATCATCGGCGTGTCGCTCTAGAACAGCACACGGTCCAGGCTCCACTCGCCCGCCCCGGTCGCCACCAGCACGACGAGCCCCGCGACCAGAAGCATTTCAGGCGCATAGAGCACGTTCTCAAGCTTGTGGATGCCCGATCCCTCCAGCTTGGGAATGGCTACCGTGATGAGGGCCACGGTGCTCAAGGCCAAGAGCCCGAAGGCCGCGAGAGCCGTGACCAGGCCGAGCACCATCGCAAGGCCGCCGAGCAATTCAACCAGCGACAGCGGCATCGCCAAGGTCTTGGGAAAACCGCCGGTCTGCAGTGACTGCGCCATCTTCTCCTTGCGCTCCGGATCGGTCAGCTTGAAGTAACCCGACAGCGTAAACATCACCCCTATGACCAGGCGCAACATCAGTAGAGCGGGGTCGATCAGCGCTGGAATGCCTGCGAGCCAATAAGCCATGACGGTGTTTTTCCCTTGGCCTTGCCAAACGAAGCGCCGGCGCTTTCGTTGCGCCGGGATCGAGATCGGACACATCGTTTGATGCAGCGCGGGAAGTCGGCGACACGCTGCATCCGGCGCGTGTTCAAGACCACCGCCGACATGGCTATATCAGTTTTGCCCTGATGCGCTGCGAGACCGCGTCGATCACGGACACCGTGACCAGGATCAGCAGGATAATGAAGGCCGCTTCCTGCCAATTGTTGATGCGCATACGATCGGAAAGCTGCAGCCCGATACCACCTGCCCCGACGATGCCGAGGATGGTGGCCGAGCGCACATTGGATTCAAAGAAGAACAGCACATGGCTGGTCATCACCGGCAAGACCTGCGGCAGCACGCCCAGCCGCATCACCTGCAGCCCGTTCCCACCAGCAGAGCGAACGCCATCAACGGGTTTCTTGTCGACATTCTCGATGGCTTCGGCAAAGAGTTTCCCCAGGACCATGACATCGCCGATTGCAATGGCGAGGACCCCGGCAAAGGGGCCAAGACCGACGGCTGAAACGAAGATCAACGCCCAGACCAGACCGTCAATCCCGCGGAACGCATCAAAGAAGCGGCGCAGGCTGAAATGGAAGAGCCAGTTCGGCACGATGTTCTTGGCGCCAAGAAACCCCAGCGGTACCGCAATTGCCGCGGCAATTATGGTGCCGAGGAACGCCATGGCGAGGGTTTCCAGCATGGCCTGGCAATAGGCCCACAGCCCATTGCCGGGCCAGGGCGGGATCATCAGCCCCACAAGCAGGCCGAGCTTGCTGAACCCGTTGACGAGGCGCATCGGCGAAGCATCGATCCACCAAAGGCCAAACGCCAGGGCGGCAAGAAAAGCCAGCCACGAGCTCCAGTCACGCAGCCGTGCCGGCAAGGATCGCCTGAAAATTTCGGGATTGGAGCGCTTGAGGCGGGCAATTTCGGCGTATGGCGCAGTGCTCATGGCTCAGGCCCTCTGCGTCAGGTCGTGGCCGATCAGGCGATGGCGGATGGCCTCGCAGCTGATGTCGATCACCGAGGTGGTGAGGATCAGCATCAGCATGATGGCGGAAATATCGGTGTATTCGAACTGCCGGATGGCGACGTAGAGCTCCTGGCCAATGCCGCCGGCGCCGACGATGCCGAGGGCCGAAGCGCCACGGACATTGATCTCGAAGCGCAGCAGCAGATAGCTTGCATAGTTGGGCAGCGCCTGCGGCACGACGCCCAGGCGTACGATCATCGCCCAATTGCCGCCGGCAGCGCGCACCCCCTCGATTGGTCCGGGATCGACATTTTCATTGACCTCGGCAAAGAGTTTTCCGAGCGAGCCGGCCGTGTGAATGGCAATCGCCAACACGCCGGCGAATGGCCCCAGGCCAAAAGCGAAAACAAAGATCATCGCAAACACCAGCTCCGGGACGGTGCGGCAAAATTCGAGCATGCGCCGCGCGGCGAAGTAGATCCCTTGGCTTTGCACGAGATTGCGCGAGGCGAAAAAGCACAGTGCCAACGCTAGAATACCGCCGAGTACCGTCCCCACAAACCCCATGAGAATGGTCTCGAGCAGCAGCCGTGTCCAGAAGCGCAGGCCCCAATACCAGTCGGCCAGATCGCCGAAAAAATTCTCGACCGTCAGCGTCGGCAGCGTGCCGGCAATATAGTTCCAGGCCATGGGCAAGCCTTTGACAAGGCCCGGAACGCTGAAATCGCTGACATTGACCGAGCCGATCAGCGCTGCTGCAAAGAGCGCGCCATACAGCAGCGTCCATGTTCGCCGGGCAAGTTGCTGCTGGCGATAGCGGCCTTCAAACGAGAGCAGACGCTCTTCGCGCGTCGTTGAGGACAGTCGAGCATGCACGGGGGTCAGAGTGGACATCGGTCCTCCCAAAAGAAAACCGGCACGCCTGGGCGCGCCGGCCTCTGAACTCATCAGTTGCCGTTCTTGCGGCGCTCCTGGGCATTGAATTCGGTGATGGCGATCACGTTGAGATAGTCGTCGTGCTTGGCCTCGATATAGCCGCTCGAAGTGCCGTTGCTATAGGTAGCGAAGCCCTCCGGGTCCTTTTGGGGGAACGCCATCAGCGCGGTCTTGAACGCGTCCTGCAACTCTTGCGGCAGCGTGGTCAGCATCATCACCGGCGTGTTCGGGATGACCGGCGACGTCCAGATGATGCGGGTCGAGCCGGCCGGGATCAGGCCCTTCTTTTCCATGTTCTGGATCGTGCCGGACTCTTCGTTGCGCCAACTGGTGGCGACGGCCTCGAAGGTGCCGTTGACCAGCGCCATGACGCTCTGCTCATGGCCGCCCGAAAAGGCGACGTCGCTGAAATAGTCATCTGCCGAGGTATTGAGTTCGGTCGCGAGATAATAGGACGGGACGGCATAGCCCGAGGTCGAGTTCGGATCGGCAAAGGCGAAGGACTTGCCCTTGATGTCTTCGAGCGTCTGGTAAGGGCTGTCGGCGCGCACGGCGATGACCGAATAATAGCCCAGATTGCCTTCGTTATCGAGCGTGACGGCAACCGGCGCGATATCCTCGCCCATGACTTTGCGGGCCAGGGCGTACGCGGCCGGACCGACGGAGGCGAACTGCACGTGACCCGAGCGCATGGCCTCGACCACGGCGGCATAGTCCGTGCCGCGAACGATCTTGACCGGCACGCCGAGTTCGCGGCTGAGATAGTCGGCATAGGGCTGGGTGCGGGCGATCGCATCGGTTTCATTCTCGCTGGACGAGATGCCGATGGTGAGTTCGGGAAATTGTGAACGCCAGTCCTGGGCCAGAGCCGGCGAGACAAGGGCGAGCAAAGCCAGTGCAGCCGCAAGGCCGCGACGCGTCAAGGTAAACATCGATGTAGCTCCGAGTTGGGGAATGAGCGGCGCTAGTGCGCCGTTTCCATATGTCGTCCGCCGGCTTGGCCTGCCGGACCGGTTGCAGCCATGGTCGAGGTCAGGTTTTCGTCCACGGCTGTTTGGGTATCGTCACCATAAATCTGCTGGATCATGGCGCTGGTGAGCTGGCGCGGCGTGCCGTCGAAGACGACGCGCCCCTGCGCCATGCCCACAATGCGGTCGCAATAAGCGCGCGCGGCATCGAGCGTGTGAAGATTGGTGATGACGGTGATCTTGTCCTTTTGGTTGATGGTGCGCAGCGCATCCATCACCAGACGGGCATTGCGCGGATCGAGCGACGCGATCGGCTCGTCGGCAAGAATGAGGCTGGGTTTCTGCATCAGAGCGCGGGCGATGGCGACACGCTGCTGCTGGCCGCCCGACAGAGTATCGGCGCGCTGCAAGGCTTGCGACAACAGATCCAGGCGGTCGAGTGCCAGGGCGGCATTGGCCCGATCGGTCTCCGCAAAGCGCTTGAACATGATTGGCAGGGTTGCGGCCGTGCCGATACGACCGATCATCACATTGGTCAGGACATCCAGCCGGTTGACGAGGTTGAACTGCTGGAAAATCATGGCGCAACGCGCCCGCCAGGCCCGCAACGCCTTGCCATTCAAGGCACCCACATCAACCTCGCCGAAGGTGATCCGGCCCTCGCCGGTGCTGGCAAGGCGGTTGATCAGGCGCAGAAGCGTCGATTTGCCGGCACCGGACCGGCCGATAATGCCCACCATCTGGCCGGGCGGGAAAGACAGCGACACGCCGTTGACCGCAATCGTGTCGCCGAAGCGCTTGGTGACGTTCTTCAATTCCAGCATATCGCACCCGCGTGTCTCTATGCCCGAACCATAATCAGTCTCGATGACATGATTAACTCATTCGAATGACATCCGCGTGACGCGTGGAAAGTGCCGGAAAGGCAAGTGTGCCGTCGGCATAGACCGGGCGTCCGCGCGACAGCGTCGCATGGACGCGGCCCACGCCGACATCGCTGGCGATCAGCAGATCGGCGCGCAGGCCGATACCGATCTGACCGCGGTCTTCGAGGCCCAGGGCGCGAGCAGGATTGAGCGAAGTGAGGCGTGCAGCGCCGGCAAGGCCATCGGGATCGGTCTTGGCCAGGACCAGAATGGCGGGCAGCATGGCGCTGGGGTGATAGTCGGCGGCCAGCAGGTCGAGCACACCGGCCGCATGGGCCTGCCGCGCCGAAAGATTGCCCGAATAGGATTGGCCACGCAGAGCATTGGGAGCGCCCATGGCATTCAGCATGCCACGCCTATGGGCTTCCTGAGCGGCTTCGAGCGTCACCGGGAACTCGCTGATATTGGCGCCAAGCGCGTCCATCAGCGCGACTTTTTCGATCGTGTCGTCGTCATGGCTCGCAACGGGCACGCCGTGCAATGCGCAATATTGGGTGATGGCGCGCAGGGTCGCCGTCATGTCGCCGGCCGTAGCCTTGCGGTCGCGGATGCGCTGCTGCAACTGCTCGGCCGCCGCCTCGGGCGAAATGCCCTTGTTCTTGGCAAGATTTGCCGCCTGCAGGGCAAGATCGCGATACTGGCCCTGTCCCGGCGTATGATCACAGAGCGAAACCAGATCCACCGAACCTTCGCCGACCAGTTCCTTCACCACCGACAAAGCAGCCGGAAAGGTGACTTCGAACCGCGCGTGAACCCGGTGATCGATCAGCAGCGTCGGTCGCGCGGCAACGACGGCGCGGATCATCTCGCTCGTGAAGTCATAAGAGCGCATGTGCCCATAGGTCGAGCCCGGCGCGAAGGACAGCGAGGCATAGGCCGTGGTGACCCCGCTGGTCGCGAGCTTGGTATCGAGATCGCGCAGACCCATTTCCATCGGCATGCGAACGCCGGGCCGTGGCTCGATTTCGCGCTCGATCATGTCGCCATGCATGTCGATCATGCCCGCCATCAGCAGCAGGCCTTCGCCCTCGACATCGGCCTTGGCGACCGGCGTCTGGCTGATCTCGGCGATCACGCCATCTTGGATACGCAAGGCGCCGTTTTCGAGGACTTTGTCGGCCAGCACGATCCGGAAGTTAGAAAGCCACATGGTCTTCTCGCTCGCTTTGGTCGGCAACGACCTTGGTATTGAGATTGATGTCGCGGTCGATCAGTTGCGACACGTCGCCAGGGTGATGAAAGACCCCGATAATGGCGACACCCTGTCCCTTGAGGTCGGCCAGGCGCCTGACCAGCGCGGCGCGGGCGCCGACATCGAGCGAAGCCGTGGGCTCATCGAGCAGCAACAGGCGCTGTGGCAGGATCAGCGCGCGGGCCAGGTTGACCTTCTGCTGCTCGCCGCCCGAAAAAGTGCTGGGATAGGCCCGCCAAAGTTCCGGCCGCACGCCGAACTGCTCCAGCCAGTGCTGTGCCTGGTCCAGCGCCTCGGCCTGGTTGACGCCGGCAAGGCGCAGTGGCTCGGCCACGATATCCTGTGCCGCGACGCGCGGACGGGCGTTGAGAAACTGGGTGACGAAGCCGATCTCCTCGCGGCGGAGCAGCGCGATATCGACGTCCGCGGCATTGGCCAGGTCGATCTCGCCATGCCTGGAGCGATACCAAAGGTGGCCGCCAACCGGCAGATAACTGCGCCAGATCGTGCGCAGCAGGGTCGATTTGCCGGCGCCATTATGCCCGCGCAGCAGCAGGAATTCTCCGTCGTGCAGGTCAAAGCTGATCCCCTCGAAAGCGTGCAGCAGGCTATCGAGATGATACATGCGGAAGGTCTTGGCAAGGCCTTCGACACGCAGCAACGGCTGGGGTGACGTCATCGTGCGACCTCAAAGCTTGGCGTGGACGAGTTGCTGGGAATAGGGGTGCTGGGGGTCTTGAAACACCTGGTCGGCCAGGCCTTGCTCCACCACTTCGCCATGGCGCATCACCATGACCCGGTCGGCCATGGTGCGGATGACGCCGAGATCATGGCTGACCAGCACCATGGTGATCCTGCGATCACGCTGCAGGCGCTTGAGCGTATCGAGCACCAGCGCCTGTACCGACACGTCAAGACCGGTGGTTGGTTCGTCAAGCAGCAGCAAAGCCGGCTCCAGCGCGATGGCCTTGGCCAGTTGCACACGCTGCTGCATGCCGCCCGACAGCTCGATCGGCCGCGTATCCATGCGCGAAAGCGGGAATTCTGAAGCATCGAGCGCTTCGCGCGCCTTGGAGCGGAGTACGTCAAAACTGCGCTCACCGGCGATCAGCAGGCGCTCGGCGACATTGCCGCTGGAACTGTGGCGCATCAGTAGCCCGAGATGGGGGTTCTGATAGACGATGCCGATATGGCGCGCGCACAGCATGCGTCGCTCGTAGCGCGGCAAGTCAAACAGATTGCCATCTTCGCGCTGTGGCAGTTGCAGATGGTAATCGCCGCTATCGGGCGTATCCTCGAGGTTCATCATGCGCAGCAAGGTCGACTTGCCCGAGCCGCTTTCCCCCACAATGCCCATGACCTCGCCGGGATAGACGCATGCATCGACCTGGTGCAGGGCGCGCACATCGCCATAGGACTTGCAGATATCGTGCATGGCGAGCAGCGGTTCGGCCCGCATCAGGCGCGGGGCGACGCGCTCCAGAGCCGGAAGACCCAGATCAAGGCTCATGCCGAAAACTCCCCGTTGCGATACCAGGTGCTGCCGATTTCGCCGTGCCCGCCGTCCGCCTGCTGGATGGCCTTGATACCCAGATTGCTGTCGGACACTTCGAAAGCCGACCCGCCGTTATCAAGGGGCAGCTCATTCATGAAAAAGCCCGAGACGCCGGAGCGGCGGCAGGTGAGCTCGGCATGGTCTTCGACGCGATAGGGCCGATCCGAGAAAACCAGCGGCTCGACCCGGGTAAAGGGCGGCACGGCAAACAGCCGCTTTTCCCGGCCTGCCGAAAGAAAGGTCAGGTGCTTGGCCATGTTCAGCTTGGGCACGTCCCAACGCGGAATGGGCGATGGCGTCATCACGTGCCGACCATTGACCATGCTGGGATAGCTCGCGCCTTGCATGATGCGGCCTTTGCGCACGATCTGCTCGTAAAGGGTCAGCCAAAGCTTGCCGTAATCGGCATCGGCATGCATCTGCCGGGCGATGGAGATGTTGGGCTCCACGCCGCGCAGCGGCTCGGGATTGGGAACCTGAAGCACGAGGATCTGGTCTTTGCCCATCACCTCTTCGGGCACGCGGTGACGCGACTGCACGATCGAAGCGGCTAGCGTATCCCAGGTTTCCGCAGCGCCCGAGACGCGGCTGATGAAGCGGCGGATCGAGGCGGCGTTGACGCCGTCATCGGCGCCCTGATCGATGACCTTTACCGTGGAGGCCGGATTGACCAGCGTCAGCGTCACCTGCAGGCCGCCGGTGCCCCAGCCGCGCGCCATGGGCACTTCGCGGCTGGCATAGGGCATCTGGCAGCCGGGCACGGCGATGGCCTTGAGCATCTTGCGCCGGAGTTCGCGCTTTGCCGAAGCATCGAGAAAGCCATAGCTGGTTGCGGCCCAGGGCTTGGTGAGAGAAGCAAGGCTCATTCTGCGGGCTCCGTCTGGCGCGTGGCTGCCGGCGCCGCACTGGCTGGCGCTTGTTTGGCCTTGGCGTCACGCATGGCATCCAGCACCGACTGGAAGGTGACGTAGTGCGGCAGCTTGAAATGAATGCAGAAGCCGGAAGCCTCCACGCTTTCGGTATGGTACAGGTAAAACTCTTCATGCACGGGTGAGCCGACCGGAGCTTCGGCCGAATTGAGGTCCAGCGTGGCTGCGGCGATGACCTTGACTTCGTTCCAGCCAAAGGTCGCGGCAAAGCCGAGTTCCAGATAGCCCCCCTTTTCCTTGGACGTGACCTCGGCTTGGCTGACCCGCACGCGTCCGGCGGAAAACTGCGTGCCGGCCGGATGGCGCACCACGACTTCGGCCTCGGCAAGGCGCAATTCATTGACCGTGGGATGGGCATTGCCATAGCCACGCATGGCCGAATAGCCAAGCGCCAGCACGCCGCCCGTTTCGGCCCGCGCCAAGCTTTGTAGTCGATGGGCCCGTGAGGCCGGGAACAACAATGGCTCGCGCGTCAGGTCTGGAATATCCTCGGGTGCCAGATCGGACGCTTTGGCCGCCGAAACCAGGCCTTGATGACGCTGCCAATCGGCCAGCGAAGGTTGATGCGCCGGCGCAGCCCTGGCCGCCGCGTCCACAGCCGGCGGTGCATAGGGTTTGCCTTCCAGAACGTCGGTGGCGAGCACCCGATGCGAGTAATCCAGCGTCGGCCCGAGAATCTGCCCGCCCGGAATATCCTTGAATGCCGCCGAAATACGGCGCTGGGTCAAAAGCTCGTGCTGCCGCACCGGCCGGGCAATGGCGATGCGCGGCTGGGTTGTACGCCAGGCCCGCAGCACCAGCACGGCTTCGGCCAGCTCGCCTCCGGTCTGCGCCAAGGCCAGCGCCGCCAGCTCTTCGCTATAGAGCGAGGCCTCGCCCATGACCCGGTCGACGAGATAGGGCATGGTCTGCCCGATGGCCTGGACGCGTGCGGCATCGATCGTGCCGAGATCCTGGCGGAACAGGCGCTCCGCCTGCTCGATGGCCGTTTCGCCACCGCGGGTTGCGACATAGGCCATCAGAGCACCTCCACCTGGGTCGAGCGGGGAATGCCGATAACCGAGCGGCCATCGACAACAAGCATGTCAAAGCCTTCCGGATAGGCGCAGAGCCTGGCCCGCATGGCCCAAAAGGCCGGCGAAACATCCAGAATGGCCTCTTTGCTGCCATCAATCCCGGGCCCGGACAGTCTTAGGCGCTGCCCGATGCCGTGGCGCGCAACTGCCCCGAGCGTTGCCCCATCATCGGGGTAAAGCGCATTGCCGCAGCGCAGGGTAATAAGCCACTGTTCGGCGTCATCGAGGCACGACACAAACACATGATCGGCATCGCCAGGATCATCGGACAGCCGTGCCCCTGTCGCCGTTGCCCGAGCCCGCAACTCCGGCTCATCGGTAAAGACGGTGCATTCCAGATCGACAAGTGTCTCGATAAGCCCGCCAAGGCCGGCATCCGGCAAATGGCGGCCGTCTCCGGGGCGCGCCATGGCCCACATCAGCGCTTCGAAAGTTGCGTTGGCACGCACTTCAACCATGTCTGGAGGAGCAATCGTCAGCATCAGAACGTCTCCATTTCGACGCGCGTCGCTTCGACCTGCCGCATGCGCAAGTCGTCCACGTCGGCAAGATGGGCCTGCTCGTCGGCAAGAAACCGGGCAGTGGCTGGCTCTCGGCCCAATGCCGCCATGCGCAGATCGACGACGGCCATGGCCATGGCGCGCTCCAGATCCCGGCCGGTCACCATGCCGTAACCAACATGGCCAAGGCTGTCGGTGATATGGGCCTCGCTGACCAGCACTTCGCCCAGGTGAAAATCGACATTCTCGACCGTGTCGCGCATCGGCACCATGACCAGCCCGGTGCGGTTAGCCACGACGGCAATCTCGCCCACGTCATCAAGCAGGCCTTCGGCGAACTGCTTCAGGCGTTCCGGCCGCGCCCGCGCCAGGATATCGAGCGCCGCCGCATGATCGGGGCCGCCCCCGGTGGTCTCGTTATACATCGCTGTCTCTTTCGGTGCTGATGGCGCTCGGATGGTCGCTTTCAAAGGTGAACTGCACCCGGTCGCCGGCCCATACCGCCTCGGAAAACCCGATCGGCTGGCCGTCGAGATCGGCGTCGATTTTTTGCACCACCAGGACCGATTGGCCCGCCCGCAGCATCAACATGGCAGCCTCGTTTTCGGAAGCGATGCGCGTGAAGACCGTGGTGCGCAGCCGGCGATAATCGGTAATGCCATAGGTGCGATAAACCTCGGTGATCGAGCCGATGGCGCGCCGCCGCTCCGGCAGCTCGGGAAATCGTCCGGCGTCATGATAGCCCCAGCCCATGCTGATCGGCAGATCATTGGCAAAGCTGCGCCAGGAGCGCGCAAACACCGGTGCCTCTGGGGCAATGCGTAACGCCGCCGCCACGCGACCGCTTGCCGGAATTGTCATGTCCGCCAGCGTCTCGCCCGAAGCGGTGAGCCCCTGCGACAGCAGGTTTTCGCGAAAACGAGTCCGCGAACCGATGACATAATTCAGCAGCGGCGCCCGCTCGACGAAGGTGCCACGGCCATGCTCGATCCGTAGCTTCCCTTCGGCCACGAGCGCCGCCAGCGCCTTGCGCAGCGAATGCCGGCGGGTGCCATAAAGCGTGCACAGATCAGGCTCGGACGGCAGCCGCGTGTCGGGTGCCAGCCGTCCTGCAGTGATCTCGGCATTGATCCGGTCCCGGGTTTGCTCCCAGGAATAACCTTGATTGCGCATCGCACCAACTCATTCGAATGAGCCGGTGATAGCCGCTCAGGATGACACGTGCATGACGATTTTAGCGGACTTTCCATTGGTTGGGCTTAACGGGTATCGGGTACTCCAAGGTGTCGATTGGGCCCATCAAACACAGGACCAACTAGCGTGCGCCTGTATCATTTCAGCGACGATCCCGCGATCGACACCTTCATACCACGCCCGGTCCGGATGCCCTCGCAGCGCCTGCCCGGCATGGAGTGGCTCAACGGCCCGCTGGTCTGGGCAATCCAGGACAACCTCGATTTTCTCTATCATTTCCCCCGTGATTGCCCGCGCATCCTGATCTGGGCCACGGCTCGAACCAGTGCCGCTGACAAGGCCAAGTGGCTGGGCTCCTATCGCGCTGCAGCCTATATCGAGCGCAAATGGCTGCCGGATTTCACCGCCGCGACCCTACACCGCTACCAGCTGCCATCGAAAGGTTTCGAGGACCTGCACGATGCCGGCATGTGGGTCAGCCGTGCCCCGGTCTCGCCCCTGAACCGGATCACACTCGCCGACTTGCCGGCCGCTCTCAGTCTCAAGACCGTCGACCTGCGCATTGTCGAAACCCTGGTGCCTCTGCAAGAGCTGTGGACCACAACCTTGCACACCAGCGGCATCAGGCTGCGCAATGCCACCGGCTGGAGCTGAATTTTCCCGATATGCGTCACCGAAATCGTGTTTGAAAGAATGGCGGAGAGAAAGGGATTCGAACCCTTGAGACGGTTCCCCGCCTACACACTTTCCAGGCGTGCGCCTTCGACCACTCGGCCATCTCTCCGCATCGCTCTGGCGGCCGGTGGAAGGGTCCGGCGCGTGGCCAATGGCCGGGGCGAGCGGGCGCAATATACGCATCGACGCTTGCGATGCAAGCGATCACAGCTGCGGCAAGAGGATTGTTTTGTCCACCCGCGCGCCCATCTTGTGGGCAGAACCCCGACCGTGGCACAACGACAGCGCAGCAAGGGGCAAAGGCAGGCCATTGGAATGCTCCGGATGCGCGGGACGGTGTGATGCGGCTGCTGGTGAGAATTGCGGGAACCTGGCTTGTTGGCCTGGCGCTGGTGCTGGCGGTGATCGATGGCACCAAATCGCTGGGGGCGAGCAGGCTGGCGCCGACCAGCCTGGCGCAAAGCTGGAAAAGCCTCAATCCGAGCAGCCTTGTGGCGGTGGAGAGCTTTTTCGACAGCCGGTATTTTGCCAACCTGCTGGATGGCGCGATGGCGGGATTGCTGAGCTACCCGACATTCGCGGTGGCTGGGGTGACGGGAATTGTATTGATCCTGCTGGGCCGCGCGCCTCGGCGCGAGCGCTATCTCCATCAGGACCAGATTTAAGCTGATCGTGTTACGCTGCAGAAAGGAAAGCCGATGTTTTTCAAAAGCAAGCCTACCGCCGTTCCGAGCGCCGAGCAGGCACTGCCCGGCCGTGCTGCCGAAATGCAGGTGGGCGCAAGCCATTTCGTGAACCAGCATCCGCTCAAGGGACCCTATCCGGCTGGTTCCGAGACAATCTACTTCGGGCTGGGATGCTTCTGGGGCGCTGAACGGCTGTTCTGGCAGCTGCCGGGCGTCTATGTGACTGCCGTCGGCTACCAGGGTGGATCGACGCCCAATCCAAGCTATGAGGAAGTCTGCTCCGGCCAGACCGGACACACCGAAGCGGTCAAGGTCGTTTACGATCCCGGCCAGGTCAGTCTTGAGGCATTGCTCAAGACGTTCTGGGAAGAGCACAATCCCACCCAGGGCATGCGCCAGGGCAATGACGTGGGCACGCAATACCGTTCGGCGATCTATACCACGACGCCCGAACAGGCCGACGCGGTGGACAGGAGCCGCATGGCTTACCAGGCCGCGTTGCAGGCCAAGGGCCTCGGGGCGATCACGACCGAGGTCGCGCCGGCAGGTCCGTTCTATTATGCCGAGACCTATCATCAGCAGTACCTGGCTAAAAATCCGCGCGGCTATTGCGGGTTGCAGGGGACCGGCGTGGCCTGCCAGATCGGCACCGGGGCTGCCGCCTAGCATGATCGATCGGGCAGGCTTCGAGCATTTTGCGGCAAGCCTGCCCGGCGTCACGTTTGTCGAACAATGGGACAGCTTCGTCGCCAAGGTCGGGGGCAAGGTATTCGCCTTGTGGAACACCGGCGGGATCGTGTTCAAGCTGGCCGAAACCAGCTTTGAGGTGCTGACCGTCCTGGACGGTGTCACGCAGGCGCCCTATTTCGCCAAGCGGCACTGGGTGCATGTGGCGCCCGCCGCCTTGCCGGACGACGATATCCAGCACTACCTGGCGGCTTCGCACGCCATTGTCGCGAAAAGCCTGACCAAGACACTGCAACGTGAATTGGGCTTGCTGGACAACCAATAGCGGCAGCGACGCCCCGTGCTGGCTTGCCTTGGTCATGGCGGCAGAACCGCATAGATCTTGAGGGGGCCGCCAAGGCTGACCTCGGGGAGCCAGGCGGGCAGCGCGCCTGCTTTCGCCAGGGCCGAGAACGAGTCGGCGGCGCGATCGGGCAGTCCAACCATTTCCGCCATGGCGGGACAGGTGACCACCAGGCCAATGCCGCGGCGCTGCAGAATCAAGCGAGCCTGCCCGATCGGCAGATTGAAGAAATCGAAGGTGTCGCGCACCCCTTCGGCGTCGCGGTGATAGGGCGCGGAAACGACGGCATGGGGCGTTTGCAAGAGCATGTGCGACCCCAGGTCGATCGGCGTCATGATTCGTTCGGGTGGGAGAGCCGCGAGATCGGCAAAGGCGGTTGGCAGCAGGCAGGGCAGCTTGCTGGCCTGGGCGCTTGCCACGATTTGGGCGCGGCCGGGGCGCAGCGTCGTTATCCCGTCGACCCCCAAGACGATGGCCGAGCCGGCAAAAACCAGACAGCTGGCGACTAGGGCAATCGCCGTCAGCGGACGCCGCCGAACGGCAAAGTGCCGCCAGGCCAGGGCGATCACCCATGCCGCGGCGGGCACGGCGGGCATGACAGCGAGGCGGGCGCCCCGCACCTGCATCAGCATGATGAGGGCGGCAAAGACCAGGAAGGCCAATAGGGCCAGCCATTGGGCACGATCCCGGGTGACAAGCATGATCCGCGCGAGGGTGGCGACGATGGCCAGCACGACCGGCAGGCCGGTTGCCAGGGTAAAGGCCGGCAAATCGAACAGCGAGGCGATCCAGGGCTTGGCCTCGGCGATATTGCCGATCCAGTGTTGGCGCAGCCATGGATCAAGCCCGCCATAGGGCCCGTCAAGGCATTGCGGGTAGATGAACAGCAGGGCGGCGAGCCCCAAGGCCCCGAGCCCGGCAAGCATAAGGAACCGAAGCCATGCCCGCCGTGGTGCCGGAACCATGGTGACCGCGCTAAAGGCCAGCATGACGATGAGGGCGCCCCCGGCATAGACCGGCGAAATCATGTCGCAGGCCGGCTCCAGCCAGCGGGAGGGGGGGCGCGTTAGTGCCAGATGCACCACGGCCGCCATGCCGAAGGATACGCCGAACTCACGCAACTGGGCTGCTCGGCCTGGGGATATGACCCACAGCGCACCGAAAACGGTTATGGCGGCGGCAATGGCGGGAATGGATTCGGTGGCGATCGCCAAGGCCGTGGCGCAAAGCAGGCCGGCCAGCCAGGCAAAGCGGGCGCGCTCCAGGGCCTCGATCGTGGTCCAGGCGATCAACAGCGTCAAAAGAATTTCCACATTGTGATGGTCCAGCCGCCCAGGCGCGAATTCGGTGGTGATGGCCGGGCTGAGCAGGGGCAGCACCAGGGCCGGCAGCACGCCGGCCGGGCCGACCAGGCGACGCGTAAGCCCGGCGCTGACGGCGAGCAGCGCCCCCAGCAGGCACAATGGCCAGGCATAGGCGGTCGCGATGGTGGCCAGGTCGGCGCCAAGGACGGGGCGCAGCACCAGGATCAGCGTGGCGATGGGCAGATCGACCAGGCGGGACCAGTGCACTTCGGCGCCGAAGGGCGTGTTCAGCCGATGCTGCACCAGATCGTACCAGGGCTGACCGGCAAGGAAATCGCGCACGATCACCAGGCGCATGGCGTCATCGGTATCGGCCAGGAGCGGGGTGCCCGGGGTCAGCAGCGCCCGACCGATCAGCACCAGCGACGCGATGACGAAGGCGGCCGGCAGCAGCCAGGGACTGTCCCCGATGGGCGCTTTGACAGTCCTGATCGTGGGCTTGGTCATGGGTTCGAGCGCTGCACCGGTCGGGCCTGTTGCCCTGGAGCATTGGCTCATGGCGGTTAAGATCGCGCCAATGGCCCGGACACAGAAAAGGGCGACAGTTTACGCTGTCGCCCAGTGGTCGGGAAGAAGCCGATTATGTGGGATAAGGCGCCGCCGGTCCCAGTTCAGGCGCGGGGTTGGGGCACGATCCGCAGATAGGGCTTGGGTTCCTTCCAGCCATCGGGAAACTTGAGCTTGGCCTGCTCGTTGTTGACCGAACCGGCGATGATCACGTCCTCGCCGTTCTTCCAGTTGACCGGGGTGGCGACCTGGTGCTTGGCGGTCAGTTGCAGGCTGTCGATGACGCGAATGACCTCATCGAAATTGCGGCCGGTCGAAGCGGGATATTCGATCTTGAGCTTGACCTTCTTGTCCGGCCCGATGACGAAAACACTGCGCACGGTCAGCGTGTTGTCGGCATTGGGATGGATCATGTCATATTGGCGCGCCACCTCGCCCTTGGTATCGGCGAGCAGCGGAAAATTCAGCGCCGTGCCCTGGGTTTCCGCGATATCGCTGGCCCAGGCGGCGTGATCCTCGAGCTTGTCCACCGACAGGCCCAAGACCTTGACGTCGCGCTTGTCGAATTCGGGCTTCAACTTGGCGGTGTAACCCAGTTCGGTGGTGCAGACCGGGGTGAAATTCTTGGGGTGGGAGAACAGCACCGCCCAATGACCGTCGATATAGTCGTAGAAATTGATCGGGCCTTCAGTGGAGTCGAGCTGGAAATCGGGCGCAGTATCGCCGATCAGTATTGCCATGATGATAGGTCCTTTCCTCGTCCGGACGGACGCGGTGCGTGAGGGCAGACTATCGCAACGGGGACGCCGGGCAGAAGCACCCGGTTGCGAAATCTTTTTGTGTTTTGCACAACGAGAACGCCATGACATTCCAAAGCCCATGACGGCGGCAGCATTGCGCTTTTGACCGGCACGGCAGCCGCCCTGCATCTGTCCGTCATGGCGTGCGGGCCGGCGCGCCATTGCTCCAGGTGACGTGTTCGCCCGCCAATGGAATGACCGAAAGGGACATCTTGCCACTGCCCTGCTGGATTTCGCGGGCATGGGCCAGATAGATCAGGGCATTGTTGGCCCCGTCATAGACCCGGGTGACCCGCAGCGACTTCCAGATCAGCGAGCGGCCCTCGCGGAAAATCTCCTCGCCGCCCGGCCGCGTGGCGATATCGCCGATGGTGATGGGGCCGACCACCGAGCAATCGAGCGCCGAATAGGATGGGTCCTCGAACCAGTTGCCCTGTTGCAGGCGATCGATGAAGCCGCGGTTGAAATAGGCCAGGTGGCAGACGACCCCAGCGATATCCGGGTCGGGCACGGCATCGATGGCGATGTCGTTGCCGGTCCAATCGACGCCGACATTGCCGACCTCGCGACTGTCGCCGCAGGCGGCCAGGGCGACGGCCAGCATGGCAGGCAGGGCGATGCGGGCGAAACGGTTCATGGCAAGGTCCTTGTGTGGCGTCAGCGATAGATGGGCGATCGCGGCCCCTGCACCAATGATCATTGCCGCTTGCCGCCCAGATGGCGCTCCAGCAGCCGCACCAGCAGCGACAGCGAAATGGTCATGGTGAGATAAAGGAAGGCCACGACGTTGTAGGTTTCAAAGAACTTGAAGGTGCTCGAGGAATAAACCTTGCCCAATTGGGTGATGTCCTGCACCCCCAGGGCCGATACCAGCGCCGAGTCCTTGATCATCGACACGAAGTCATTGGCCAGGGGCGGCAGGATGGTGCGGAGCGCCTGGGGCGCCACCACGAGGCGAAAGCAGTGCCAGCGCGACAGGCCGAGGGCCCGCGCCGCCTCGACCTGCCCGCGATCGACGGCCTGGATGCCGGCGCGGAAAATCTCCGCGATAAAAGCCGAATAGCACACCGTAAGCGCCAGGATGGCACGCCAGACGAAATCGAAATCGCGGATGGTCACCGCCTCGAGCCAGCCAAGCTGCAGCAGGGGAGCCAGCACCACATTGATGCCGGCGACAAACCAGGGCGCGCCCACAAAGGCGACGTAGAACAGAAAAACCAGCACGGGAATGCCCCGGATGATTTCGACATAGAAGGTCGCCACCTCCCGCAACAGGCGATTGGCCGAGGTGCGCGCCAGCTCCACCAGCAGCCCCAAAGCGATGGCCGCCGCGAAAGCCATGAACGCGACCCACAGCGTCGTGATCACGCCGCCCGCCAGGGACCGGAAAATCTGGGCATAGCCGGCATCGGCGGCGATTGCCCACAGGCCCAGCACGAACAGCAGCGCAATGGCCAGCAGCCACCAGGGGACATTGGCGAACGGGGAGGTGCGAACGGGGGATGGTGCCATGGGGGCAGGGACGGTGGATCGATCCGCCGCCCTTTGGCCTTATTGGGCGGCGTTGTAGTCGTAGAACCACTTTTGCTGCAACGCCGCCATGGTGCCATCCGCCTTGATGGCGGCAAGGGCGGCATTGACGGGCGCAACCAGATCCGAGCCGGGAGTGAGGATAAGGCCGAAATCCTCGCTGCCCAGGGGGCCGCCGACAACTTTGAACGCGCCGGGATTGGCTCCGATATAGCCATTGGCCGAGGTTTGGTCCATCAGCACCGTATCCACATCGCCCGCTTGCAGCGCGCTGACCGAGGCCCCGAAGGTGTCGAACAGCTTGATGCGCGGATTGGCCTCGTCGCCATCGAGCACCGAATAGACGGCCGTATAGAAATTGGTGGTGCCGGCCTGGGCGCCGACCAGGAAATCGGCATTGGCGCCAAAGCTGGGCGCATCGGTGAAGCGGGTCTCGTCGGCGCGCACCAGCATGAGCTGCTCGGAGGTGAGGTAGGGATCGGAAAAATCGACCTGGGCCTTGCGCTCGTCATTGATGGTGATGCCGTCCATGCCGATTTCGAACTGGCCATCGCGCACGGCCTGGATCATCACGTCCCAGCTCGACACTTGCCAATCCACCTTGGCATTGAGGCGCTTGGCGATCTCGTTGACCAGGTCATATTCCAGCCCGACGCCCGCGCCGGTCTTGGGATCGGTGAAATTGAGCGGCACATAGGCGTTTTCGGTGACCGCGACGATGGTGCGCCCCGCCAGATCCGGCAGGGCCTGGGCATGGGCCGCAACGGTGCCGAGCAGAACGATGGCGGCAGCAATGAACTTGGATGTCATGGACGGGCGGGCTCCTGGACGCTGTTGGCCGACAATAAGCAGGGCGGTGCGGTTTTGGAAATGAGATTGTTGCAGAAATACGTCGTGCCTCGAGTTACCATCCGATTATCGCACCGGGCGCAGGCGCGGGGGTAATCGGGCTAGCCGGCTTTGCCGTGGCTATCGATATGGCCCAGGTCCCGCCCGGGATCGATCCGGTCGCGCACCAGCTGCTTGAGGGCTTTGACATCGGGGAAGCCGCCATCGCGCCGGCGCTCCCAGGTCAATTCGCCGTCGAGGCTGATCTCGAAGATATCGCCGGTGCCCGGCACGAGGATAACCGCGCCTATTTCGAGACCGAAGGTGGTGAGCACTTCGGCGGCCATCCAGGCCGAGCGCAACAGCCAGTTGCACTGGGTGCAATAGGTTATGCGCAATTCCGGCTTGCTCATTTGCGGCGCGATTTGGCCAACTCGGCGGGATTGACCAGGGAGGCCAGGATCGTATCGACCAGGTCCAGATCCTGCCGCTTGCCCTGGGCCTGCTGCTGCAGGTCGACCAGGTAGGAGGTGGTGTAATAGAGCCGGCGCGCCAGCATGGCGGCAATATGGAGGGCAAATTCGGGGCGCTTGTCCAGAAAGGTCAGCGCATCGGGGATCTCGTAAAGCTTTGTGGCCGACAGCGCCTTGACGGTGGCGCTGTGGGGCATGTCGAGCAGGACCGACATTTCCCCAAAGATCGAGCCCGGCTCGTCGACATGGGTGACCTGGGTGCGCTCGCGGATGATCTCGAGCTGGCCTTCGGACAGGATATAGATCTTGCCCAGCCGCTCGCCCTCGGCCAGAATCGTGCTGCCGGGCTTGAAGCCCACCAGTTCGAGCCCTTCGCAATAGTGCAGAATATCGACCATGTGCGCCCCCGCCTGACCCGTCTATAGCAGCTTGCGGATCGGGGCTTCAAGCTCGGCGGGCACGGTGGCGGGGGCAAAGCGGGCGGTGACGGCGCCATCGCGGCCGACGAGGAACTTGGCGAAATTCCACTCGATGTCCTCGGGATGGACCGCCTTGAGCCAGCCATAGAGCGGATGGGTGCCCGGACCATTGACCTCGATCTTGCCGAACAGGGGAAAGCTGACGCCGTAATTGACCTCGCAGAATTCGGCAATCTCGCTATCGGAACCCGGCTCCTGGCCGGCAAACTGGTTGCAGGGGAAGCCCAGGACAACCAGACCCTCCGAGCGATGGGCCTGCCAAAGCGCCTCGAGCCCCCCATATTGCGGGGTGAGGCCGCATTTGCTGGCGACATTGACCAGCAGCACGACCTTGCCGGCATAGGCATCAAAGGGCTGCGGCGTGCCATCGAGCAGGGGGAGGGTAAAATCGTAGAAGGCGGACATAAGGGGACTTTCGACGCGCGGTTCGCCTCATCGTCGCCGATCCGATGGGCAAGCGCAAGCGCCGGACGGCGCGGAGCCTCCGGGTGCGGGCAGCAAAGACGGACCCCGAGGCGGACGTCGACCCCGATGATAGATGTTGAGGGGCCAAAGCCGCCTCGGGGTGCCGGTTTTTGGAACAGATTCCGGTTGCTCGCGCGCCGTGATCGCTCGCCACGGTGCGGCCGGTTCTCGAACCTGCGCGGCAGGCAAAGGCCGCGCCCGGCTCACCCCGCCACTGTTCGCCTGCAGGCCATCGCGCGGGGTGATGGGCGCAAGTTTAAGCGAGCGGCGACAGCCGGGGATAAGTTTGTGGCGCTGGCTCGGGCTCCGCTTCGGGCGGACCCGTCCGCGCGGCGCGGCCGGCCTCGAAGCCTTGCTGATAGGTGGCGCGCTGGCGCGCATCCAGGCGTTGGACCAGCTTGCGGCGAATGTCGGCCATGTCATCCCTGGGGTGCTTGAGCGCCAGCGCCGGCGGCTTGAGACGCATGACCGGCCGGTAGGCGCCGTCGACCCGCCAGATGCGGCATTTGTAGCGCTCGTCCCAGGTCGTATTGAGGCTTTCCCAGACGTCGAGCCCGGCCAGCGCCTGGCCCAGCTGCACGGCGAGCCCGGCCAGATCCCCGGCCGCCACCGGAAAGCGCTCGCGGCGCTGGCGGGTAAAGGGCAGGCCATCGCTGAGCAGGCCTTCGGCCACGATGCGTACCGGCTCGGACACGGCGGCATCGGGCTTTTTCGCGCCGAGCGCGACAAGGTCCTTGTGCAGCGCGGTGAGGCTCAGCCACAGCGCCTCATGGCGCTCGGCCAAGGCGTGGGTGGCCTTCGGCCGCTGGTTCCGCCCCTTGGCGGAACGGGAGGCGCCGGGGGCGCTTGGCTCGACGGGCGACGGGTTGCCGGATTTGGCGGCGGTCGCAGCTTGCGGCGCCAGCTGGCCTTGAGGGCCGGGCCCGAAAGGCGGTGGGCTGGTGGGTTTGGGCATGAAACTCTCCTCGTTTGGCAGAAGCCGGACAGGAAAGAGTAAGGCAGGATGGCGACGCGGGGATTAGCGGCACAAGTGTCCTGCCCGCTCAGACCGGCAGGCCGAATTTCTGCCGCGCCACGGCGCTGACCGGGGTGAACAGATTGACCAGATTGCCATGGGGATCGCACAGCAGCGCCGAGCGATTGCCCCAGGGCATGGTGGTGGGGATTGCTCGAAGGCCAGGTTTTGGGCGGCGAGCCGGACGAAATCGGCATCGACGTCGGGGGTGAGGAATTCGATGATGACGGAGGCATTGGCGGCGGGGCGGGCGAAATTGGGGCAATAGGGCGAGGGTGCGCGTGCTGGCAATGGCGAGCGTGCCGGATTGGTGGCGCGTTGGCCGAAATTCTCGGTGGATCATGTGGGAGTAAGGTTGGTGACGGTGGCGTAGAAGGCGGTGAGGGCTTTCGGATCGGCGGTGATGATGCGGAGGGAGATGAGATTCATGGGAAGCTCCAAGGGTGGGGATGGAGCCGAGGGTATGGGTGGGTGTGACGGGGGGTGTCAGGAGGGTGCGGAGGAGCAAGCTGACCTTGAGGGACGGGCCCGAAAGGTGGCTGGTCGGGGCATGAAACTCTCCTAGTTGGCGAGGTGAGAGAGCGGATCAGTTTTGTGCTTAGGGCTCTAGCTTGCTCGGCATCGCAAATCCCGATATTCGTTCGGCCGAGGGGCCAACACAATGCAACCGTCGTTCAGACCAGCTTCTGTTCTCGATTTGCTGCTTCATCGCGACAATCCTCGCCACGTCAGCAAAAACAACCAAGAAGAGGTCATCGAGTACCTGCTTGCGAGTGAAGAGGTTTACAACCTTGCACGCCACATAGGCGCGCGGGGAATAAATCCGCTTGAGGTAGTCGCGGTGTTTCCGGACGACGACGGCAACCTTGTTGTGGCTGAGGGCAACCGCAGAATATGCGCTGCTCAATTGCTGACTGACCCAGAGAAGGCCCCAGAGTTCGCGCGGGCACGATTTAGGGCCTTTGCTGCAAAGTCTGTGGACGTATCTCAAGTCAACGTTGCGGAATTCCCTGACTACGCGACTGCCCAACCTTGGTTGCAAGTCCTTCATGACGGCGAACAAGACGGAATAGGGCGTCGTCGGTGGAAACCTGAGCAGAAGGCCAGAGCGACCACCAACAGGAGCACTGACGCCCTCGCGGTGGCGTTGCTGGATTATGCGGAACAACAAGGCATAATAAGCAGCGAGATGCGAGCGGACGTGCCCGTATCCACCGCCACCCGTTATCTGGCTAACCCGAAGGTTCGGGAAGCCATGGCCCTCGCTTCGTCCGCGACCAGCGACAAGGTCGTGATCACCACGAGCACACAGGAATTCTCGAAGATCGTCCAGTACTTCATTGATGATCTAAGAAGTAGGAAACTGCATTCTCGATCTGTCACCAAGGACTGGTTGGCGTATGCAGACGAGATCAATGCGGCGTTCGGCGCAAATCGTGCAGGTCCAGCCACACCCACGGAAGTTCGTACTCCCGCCGCTGCGGGTGGGGCGCCGCGTAAATCGGCGCGCCTCACTCGAGCTAAGATCGTAACACCGGAAACAAAGTTCATCGCGAAGTCTGCTGGCCTGATCGACAGCCTAAACAGCCTCGGTTCGCTGAAGCTCTCTGGGCTGTATCACTCTCTCACATCCATTAGGTTGGACGAACACCCGGCACTTTTGACGACTGGGGCGTGGGTGTTCGTAGAGAACTTGACGGCCCTTCACGGCCGCAACCCTAACACGGATTTCGTAAGCTATCTGAATTCTAGATTATCCGGTTTGGGGGTTTCAAAAGATCAAGGTAAGGACTGCAAATTGAGTCTCGAGTACATTTCTCAGCACGGAAATGCACAGAAGCACAGCGCAACATTCACGGTCGTTGACGCTAGGAATCTTCACAACCATTTCGAGGTCCTGAGTGACTTGTTTGCTGGCCTAGCAAGCGAGTGTGCGGCCACGAAACTGAGCAAAAAACCTTGAGCCGCTCAGCCTCCCCGCTCAGGTACCCCGGCGGCAAGGCATGCTTGTTCGACTTGGCAACACAATTTCTTCGCATTAATGATCTGCAGCAGAGACACTATGTTGAGCCCTATTCCGGGGGCTGTGGCCTGGCGTTGAGCCTTCTTTTCAGCGGCCATGTTTCCCAAGTACACCTAAATGATCTTGACCGAGCGGTTTGGGCTTTTTGGAAATCTGTGTTGGAAGAGACGGAGCAGTTAGTAGAATTAATACAGAATACCGAAGTCACGGCATCAGAGTGGAGTAAACAGCGCGCGGTTCAATCCCGCAAAGCGGAGGCAGATGTCGTAGAACTAGGGTTTTCTACATTCTTTCTAAATCGGACCAATCGATCGGGGATCATACATAGCGGCGGGATGATCGGTGGCAAGGCCCAACAGGGTGATTGGAAACTGGACTGCAGATACAACAAACACGATCTGATTAAGAGAATTATTAGGGTTTCTCAGTACAAAAACAGAATACATTTATACAACGAAGACGCTGAGGAATTTCTCATACGTCTTGGAACAGTCATTCCTGCAACTGGCGTGATCTATATTGACCCACCTTACTACGAGAAAGGCGCACAGCTATACAAGAATTCCTATCGCGTTGCAGACCACGAGCGCATTGCCGAGCGACTACAGTCTGTTACGAACCCGTGGTTCCTAACCTATGATAATGTAGAGCCTATTCGACGGCTATATGCGCCATATCAAAGTGTAGAGTTAGATATCGGTTACTCGGTTCAAACCAAGAGGCGAGGCTCGGAACTACTAGTTGTCTCGAAGAACCTCACATTGCCCGTAGAAGATATTGCTGTAGCACACTAATCGATGGAAAATATCGACTAACAGGTTCGCATGCCGGGATTCAGATTTAGATGTCAATCGTTGCTTTTACCGCCTCGGCTAAAGCGTTCATTGGATCATTTGAACTCGATGGATATAGCGCATTTTTCGCAAATTGAGGAAATCTACCGCTGTTGTCCCAAAAGCTTTCAGGTTCAAAACTAAACTTCGCAATCAGCCTGCGACCAAAATCCATCTCGGCATGGGATAGAGCAATTTTTGTTCAGCGCTTGCGAATTCCGGATACTCGCCCAGTAAGTATCCCTCCTGCAGATGGGGACGGACTGCAGACGGAGGGCAGACACTGGCGAGGCGAATAGTTTGAAGCCCTGCCTCTGCACTTGCGGTGATCGCTCCACTGATGTTGGGTATGCCCAAAACAAAGACAAAAGCCTCTTTGGAGCCGTCCTGCGACGCAAAAGAAGCGGCGATGCGCAATGACTGGGTCACATCGAGCAGCGGCGTGCGGCAGATTTCATAGTGCTGCAAAATCGCCCAACGCAGTATGCGTTGGCGGGCCAAGCGCTCCCTGCCGAGCATTTCTTGCGCCTCATACTCATCAACGAGCGCTTTCTCCGCAGCGACCAGCTTTTTAAATCGCTGATTAAGAGCCGTGTCAGTCGGCACTTTGCCCGTCCCTGGCGCCCGCAATATGGTAGGTTTCAGGGTTGTATAGCCGAATATGTTTTTGTGGTCAGTTGATTGACCTCGGAACAGGGGCACGAAGTCACGATTTCGAAATTGTAGCTCAGCTACTCGTGTAGCTAAATCCATGTAGCTGGTGACCTTGAGTGCCTTGGCCTTTCGGATCGCACACGACGTTAGGCTCGCAATTTGCCCACGCGAAGTGAATGTCAAAATCTTTTGCGAACCAATAATGTCCATTTTGTCCGCCCAACAATATCCAGTATTATCATCGTCATTTAAATGCAGTAAAAAAACTAGGTTTTATTGAACGTCGCCGGTTACTCGTCCCCCATCTTCAGCGCCTTAATAAACGCCTCCTGCGGGATGTTCACGTTCCCGTATTGCCGCATCTTCGCCTTGCCCTTTTTCTGCTTGTCGAGCAGCTTGCGTTTGCGGGTGGCGTCGCCGCCGTAGCATTTTGCGGTCACGTCCTTGCGCATGGCGCGGACGGTTTCGCGGGCGATGATCTTGCCGCCGATGGCGGCCTGGATCGGGATCACGAACAGATGGGGCGGGATCAGCTCCTTGAGCTTTTCGCACATGATGCGGCCGCGCGTTTCGGCGACGGTGCGATGCACGAGCATGGAGAGGGCGTCGACGGGTTCGGCGTTCACAAGAATGCTGAGCTTGACCAGGTCGCCCTCGCGGTGATCGGCCAGGGCATAGTCGAAGCTGGCATAGCCCTTGGATATGGATTTGAGGCGATCGTAGAAATCGAACACCACTTCGTTGAGCGGCAGGTCGTATTCCACCATGGCGCGATTGCCGACATAGGAGAGATTGCGCTGGATGCCGCGGCGGTCCTGGCAGAGTTTGAGAATGGAGCCGAGATATTCGTCGGGGGTGAGAATGGTGGCCTTGATCCAGGGCTCGCGGATGGACTCGATCTTCATCACGTCGGGCAGATCGGCCGGATTGTGCAGCATCAGGGTTTCGCCATCGGTCATGGCGACTTCGTAGACCACCGAGGGGGCGGTGGCGATCAGGTCGAGATCGAACTCGCGACTGAGACGCTCCTGGATGATTTCCAGATGCAACAGGCCCAAGAAGCCGCAGCGGAAGCCGAAGCCCAGGGCGGCGCTGGTTTCCATCTCGAAGGAAAAGCTGGCGTCGTTGAGGCGCAGCTTGCCCATGGCGGCGCGCAATTCGTCGAACTCGGAGGCGTCGACCGGGAACAGGCCGCAGAACACCACGGGCTGGGCCGGGCGGAAGCCGGGAAAAGCCTCGGCGGTGGGGCGCTTGTCGTCGGTGATGGTATCGCCGACATTGGTATCGGCGACTTCCTTGATCGAGGCGGTGAAAAAGCCGATTTCACCGGGGCCGAGCTCGCCGATATCGACCAGCTTGGGCGTGAAGACGCCGACGCGGTCCAGCTCATAGGACGCATTGGCGTTCATCATGCGGATCTTCTGGCCCTTGCGCACGGTGCCGTCGATGACGCGAATCAGCACGACGACGCCCAGATAGGTATCGTACCAGCTATCGACCAGCAGCGCCTTTAGCGGGGCGTTGACGTCGCCCTTGGGGGCGGGCAGGCGGGTGACGATGGCCTCGAGCACCTTGTCGATATTGAGGCCGGACTTGGCGGAGATTTCCACCGCGTCGCTGGCGTCGATGCCGATGACGTCCTCGATCTGCTGCTTGACGCGCAGGGGCTCGGCGGCGGGCAGGTCGATCTTGTTGAGGACGGTGACGATATCGTGGTCGGCGTCCATGGCGTGATAGACATTGGCCAGGGTCTGCGCCTCGACGCCCTGGCTGGCATCGACGACGAGCAGGCTGCCCTCGACGGCGGCGAGGGAACGGCTGACCTCATAGGCGAAATCGACATGGCCGGGGGTGTCGATCAGGTTGAGGACGTAATCCTGGCCGTCCTGGGCACGGTAATTGAGGCGCACCGTCTGCGCCTTGATGGTGATGCCGCGCTCGCGCTCGATATCCATCGAATCGAGCACCTGCTCCTTCATCTCGCGCACCTCCAGCCCGCCCGTGAGCTGGATAAGGCGATCGGCCAGGGTGGACTTGCCATGGTCGATATGGGCGACGATGGAGAAATTGCGGATATTGCTGAGCGGCGTGGTCATTGGGCGCTGATAGCAGACGCCGAAGCGCGCGCAAAGATGGTTTAGCGGGGGTTAATGGCGCGTTCGGCGCAACGCGGAGGCGATTTGTGCGTTGGCGTACCATGCGAACCCTCCTTGCCGTGCCGCTGCTGACGCTCGCGCTGTCCCTGCCAGCAGCGGGGCAGGATATCTTTGCGCCCCTGCGCGATATGGTGGAGGGCATTACCCAGCCCGAACGGCAGCCGCCGCGCCGGCCGCGCCCCGCACCCGCCGAGGAGGAGGCGCCGGTGCCCCAGGAGCGGCCGGCCGATCTGGGCGCGACCGAAGCGCCGCCCGCCGTGGCGCCACCCGCAAAGCCGGAGCCGCCGGTGGTGGCAACACCCGTGGCACCCGTGCCGCCGGTGGCGGCGCAACCGGGGGTGGACCTGCCCCGGGAGCGGCCGGAGGAGCCGGAACCTGAAGCCGTCGAGCCCCCCGCCGTAGCGGTGGACAGTACCCCGGCGGCACCCGAGGGCACGACCGAGCCAGCCGAGCCGGGCCGGATTTTCCAGACTGCGTGCCCGGCGGTGCTGAGCGGGCAGGTGGAGGCGCAGGCGCTGCCGCCGATCAGCGAGGGGCAGTGCCAAGCGCAATCGCCGCTATCGATCACCGGCGTGCTGGCCAATGGGCGCATGGTGCCGCTGAGCGGCGCGGTCACCACCGATTGCGGCATGGCCAGCGTCTTGCCGGACTGGGTTGGACAGGTGGACAATTATGTGCGCGCGCACGACGACACCACCATCGCCAGCGTCACGGTGGGCACCGGCTATATGTGCCGCAACGTCAACAATGCGGCCGAGGGCAATCTGTCGTTCCACGCCTTTGCCGACGCGCTGGACGTGGTGGGATTTGCGCTCGAGGACGGACGCAGCGTCACGGTCGAGGAGGGCTGGACCGGGACCGAGGCGCAGGGCAGCCGGATCGTCAGGTTCGCCCATGACGCGGCGTGTGGGCACTTCACCACGGTGCTGGGACCCGAGGCCAATGCGCTGCATCACGATCATCTGCATCTGGACCTGGGCTGCCACGGCAAGAGCTGCACGGCGCGGCTCTGCCAGTGATCAGCTGCCGGCATAAAGCGATAGCACGGCCTCCACGCCCTGGCGATCGGCACTGCCCTCGGCACAATCGGGGGTCGTGCCGGCGACGCTGGCCTTGATCCGGTCATAGGCTTCGATGCTGCCGGTGGCATCAAGCCCCATGGCCTTTTCGAACCGCACACGATCATTGCCCATCCGCGTTGCCACCGGCGCGGGCACCGTAATGGCGCAAATGTCGATCACCGCCTGGGTGGCATAGATGCCGGTCAGCATATTGGCCTGCTTGGGCATGGCATTGATCACCGCGCTGGGATCGACGCGGATATCGACGGGAGCCGGGGCCGCCTCCTGGGCCAGGCCGGCCGTGGTGGCGGCCAGAACGAGGGCGAGGGTGACGAGGGGGCGGATCATGGAGCAACTCCTTGAGGGCGGAACCGGCGGACCGGCGCAAAAGTGGGGGTTGGCTTGTTGGAGGCCCTGATTATGGCCTGAGCGCGGCGCCGGCATCATCAGGGGTGATCGGGGGCACGGTTTGCCCTATATGCTGGAAGTTCGCGGGCTGGCGTGATGGTACTGCGGCTATCCTGGCGCGCGTTCTGCGCTGGGTGGCCGGCAAGGCGTAAGGGGCAAACGGGTTGGCGTTGAAGCATTTTACCGCACCGGACGGCACGGAATTGTCGTATCAGGTGACGGGACCGGCTGGCGCGGTGCCAGTGGTGTTGTGCCACGGGCTGGCGGCGGGCGGACGGCAGTTTGCCGAGGATGCCGCCTATTTCGCCCAGTTGGGATTTCGCGTCATCGTGCCCGATATTCGCGGGCATGGCCGCTCGGGCTTTCCACCCGGCTATCCGGCGGCCGGGTTTTCGATTGCCATGATGGCGGCCGACATGCTGGCGCTGCTCGAGCATGCCGGTGCGGCGCGGGTGCATTGGGTAGGCAATTCGCTGGGCGGCATCATTGCGCTTGAAATGCTGGCGCGGGCACCCGAGCGGTTCCTGAGCCTGGCGCTGTTCGGCACCGCGTTTCGACTGAAGCTGCCCCGCTTGACCGGCCCGATCTTTCCGCTGCTCTATCGCGTGCTGGGCAAAGGCTGGCTATCGGAACTGACGGCGGCCGGCACGACGCGGATGCGCGGGGACCGCAGGCTGATCGCCGAAATGATCGCCGCCTTCGATCCGCGGGTGGGAAAGGCCATCACCGGCCAGGTGCGGCGCTATGATCTGACCGCCAACATATTGGGTTTTGCCGGGCCGGTGCTGATCCTGGTGGGCGGGCTGGACCGGGCGGTCAACCTGGTGCTGCGCCCGGCGCTGAAACGCATCGGGGCGCGGGCCAACTGGCGGGTGGTGGACCTGCCGACCGGCGGGCATTGCGCCAACCTCGATGCCAGCACGCAATTCCGGGCCGAGCTGGAGCAGTTCTGGGCCAGGGCCTAGGGCATAGGAATTGGCTGAGCGCGTCGCTCAGGCCGTCTTGCCGGCTCGCGCCCGGTCGGCGGCGGTGCGCGACAGTTTCCTGGCCTTGTTGGCACGGGCGATCGCCTGGGCGGTATCACCCAGATGCCTGGTGCCGCGCTGTTGCGCGAGATCGATCTGGTGCTGGCGTTCGGCGGCGGAGCTGTGTTTGTCGGCATCGCCGGCGCAATAGGGGCACGAAATGTTGTCGCGATGGGCGGGATCGGCCCGGTCGGCCGCTGTCAGCGGATGGCGGCAGGCGCGGCAGAGGGTCGCCTCGCCCTGGACCAGGCCGTGGGTGACCGAGACGCGCTCGTCGAAGACGAAGCATTCGCCCTGCCAGCGGCTATCGGCCGGGGGCACCTGTTCGAGATAGCCCAGGATGCCGCCCTTGAGGTGAAACACCTGATCAAAGCCCTGGCTGAGCAGGTAGGAGGACGCCTTTTCGCAGCGGATGCCGCCGGTGCAGAACATGGCGACCTTGCGGTCCCGCGCCGGATCGAGATGGCGGGCGACGAAATCCTTGAACTCGCTGAAGCTCTTGGTCGCGGGATCCAGCGCGCCGACGAAACTGCCCAGGCCCACTTCGTAATCGTTGCGGGTATCGAGCACGACGACATCGTCATGGGCGATCAGGGCGTTCCAATCGGCGGGCGCGACATAGGTGCCGACGGCCTTGGCCGGGTTCGCCTCGGGCGCGCGCAAGGTGACGATCTCGCTTTTGAGGCGCACCTTGAGGCGCAGGAACGGCATGGTGGTGGCGCTGGAATATTTGATCTCGGCACCCGCCAGGCGCGCATCGGCCAGCAGGTGCGCGACCAGCGCGTCGATCGCGGCAGCGGTGCCCGCCACCGTGCCGTTGATGCCCTCGGGCGCCAGGATCAGCGTGCCCTTGATGGCGCGCGCGCAGCAGAACTGGGCCAGTGCCGGCTGCAGGGCCGCAGCGTCGGGCAGGTCGGCGAACTTGTAGAGCGCCATGACCGTGATCGGCGCGGTCATGGCGGCATTGGCGGGCATGGGGTGGGATGGCGCGGTCATCGGGCGCTTCTAGCACCAAGGCACCACCCGCGCCAAGCGCCCGGGCAGCCCTAGACGATCAGCGACTGGTGGCAATGCACGCCCGCCATGCTGCCCCGGCTGAGCGCCAGATGGGCGCTTTGCATGGGATGGGCGAGGTCGCCGGCGGCGTAAACCCCGGGCAGGCTGGTCTGGAAATCGTCACCCACTGCGATAAGCTCGCCCAGCGGGCCTTCGGTCAGGTCCAGTCCAAGCGCGCCATGCAGATCGGCCGCGAGGCGCTGGCGGGGATGGGCGAACAAAGCATCGAGCGGCACGGGATCGCCCTGCTCGATCCGGATGGATGAGAGATGACCATCGCGGTGGTCGATGCCGGCGACCCTGCCGGTCACGATGGCGACACCGCGCCGGGCGAGCTTGGCGTGTTCGGCTTCCGGCAGGTCCTGGCCATTGGTGAACAGCGTCAGTCGAGCGCTCCAATCGTGCAGCAGCGCCATGGCATGGAGCGACAAGGGGCTGGAATAGAGCAGGCCCAGCCGGCCGTCGGCCACTTCAAAGCCGTGGCAATAGGGACAATGCAGCACGCTGCGGCCCCAGCATTGGGCAAACCCCTCGATATCGGGAAAAACATCGGTGATGCCATAGCTCAGGATCAGCCGGCGCGCGGCAAGGTTTTCGCCGGCAGCGGTGGTGACGGTGAAAGCGTCGCGCGTGCCGGCCAAGGCAGTCGCCGCGACGTCCAAGAGGCGCACGCTGGGATAGCGGCCCAGTTGCGCCCGCCCTTCGGCCAGGATTTGCGTGGGCGGCTTGCCGTCGTGACCGAGCAGGCCATGGGCATGGGCGGCGTAGCGATTGCGCGGCAGGCCGGTATCGAGAACGGTAACGCGGCGGCGGGCACGGCCCAGCTGCAGGGCAGCGGACAGGCCGGCAAAGCTGCCGCCAACGATGATGACATCATCCATGGTCTGGATCTCCGTGTGCATTGGCATGGGGGACGTGTCCCGCCTGGCGCTCGCCGGCGAGACCGGCCAGGGTCAGGCGCTTGAGGCGGGCCGCCAGCAGCGCTTCGGCATCGATGAGAAAATCGGTCATCACCGCATCGACGCTGCGCACGATGGCGCAGCCGGGATCGCCCGGATCGCTTGCCGCCCGCAGCAACAGGCGTTCCCCGAGGGCGGCCTGCACATCGTGCAGCGTTATCTCGGAGGGCAGGCGGCCCAGGCGCCAGCCGCCATCATGACCCTTGGCGGAGCTGACGATGCCGGCCGCGCGCAACGCGCCCATGACGCGGCGGACCACGACGGGATTGGTCATCAGGCATTGCGCCAGGGTGGTGGAGGTGATGGCGTCAGGCTGGTCGACCAGGTGGACCAGCGCGTGCAGCGCGACGGAAAAGCGGGCGGACTGTTTCATGTAACTTATAATGTTACATTAAAAGATGATCGTCAAGATCCCTGGCGAGAGGCGGTGGTGAGACAGTCCCTGACATTGCCAGGGTGGCTGTTGGCAGTATCAGGCCCGCACTGGGTTTGAGCCGACCCGTCGCCATCCGCCCGACATTCCAGCTTGCCAAAGCCGGGTAATCAGATACAGACTGTTGGTATCTTTGGCGGTCGAGTTGAATCATGCAGCAGGGCTTAAAACGGACGCAGGAACAACGGCGTGCCGATACGGTGCGGGCCTTGCTGGCGGCCGCTCGGCAATGCTTTGCCGACAAGGGTTATGCGGGCACCGGGACGCCGGAAATCGTCGCGGCGGCCGGCATGACGCGGGGTGCGCTTTATCATCATTTCGCCGACAAGGCAGCCCTGTTCGCGGCGGTCGTTGAGGAGGAGCATGCGCTTTTGGCCATGTCCGTCAATGCGGCACACGCCGGCGAAGACGAGCCCGGACCGGTCAAGACCCTGATCGAAAGCGGCGATGCCTTCCTGAGCGCCATGCAGGATGACGGGCGGCGCCGCATCCTCCTGGTCGATGCCCCCGCGGTGCTGGGCCGCGAGGCGCTGGACGCGATCAAGGCGCGCCATGGCCTGCGCAAGCTGGTCGCGGCGGTGGAGGCGGCGATCAAGGCCAAGGCCATCCGCGACCTGCCGGCAGTGCCGCTGGCGCATCTGCTCAACACCATGTTCGACCGGGCCGCCCTGGCGGATGCCGACGCCTTGCCAGGCTATCGCAAGGCGATCAAGGCGCTGATCCGGGGGCTGAAGATTTAGGGGGAAGCCCCCTCACCCTGCTTGCTCCGCTGAACGCGTCGCAAGCTGTCCTTGTTCGGATCAAGCCGCTCCACGGGAGCGTCTTGTGGCTTCGCCACCGCCTCCAAGTCCCACAAGGGGCGAGGGGTGACGACTGTGATTTCTCGGCTCAGTCCCCTTCTCCCCTCGTGGGAGAAGGCGCCCGAAGGGCGGATGAGGGGGTGTTCTTGACACTGTTCGCGAAAGACCTCTTCACCTTTCCCAGCGAGGAAAGGTGAAGGGCTTGCGTTAAACCTAAGCGGCTTCCAACGCCTCCAGCCTTGCGCAAAGCGTTTGCACCGCGGCAATCAGCGGGGCGATGAAGGCGTCGTAGCGCAGGCCTTGCTCGCTGTCGGGGTCGGCGGGATCGGCCTGGACATGGCCGGCGAAATCGGCGCAGCCGGCAGTCTCGAGGGCGGTTTTGACCTGTTGGGCGAGGAGGCCATAATGGGTGCGGCGGCCGGGACGGGGGGTGCCGTCCGCGTTGCCGCCGACGCTCCAGCGGTAGCGCACGGGCTCGAGCGCCAGGATGAAATCGAGGCCGAGATCGGTGGGGGCGATGTCGGTTTTCTGGCGGGCATCGGAGGTCTGGATGGTGCCGGTGGCGGCCCACACCGCGGACCAGCGCGCGCCGCTGGCGCCCAGGGTCACGGCATTGTCGGTGGCGGGCCGCAGGGGAGCGCCGAGGGTGACGCCGCCGGTCGTATTGTCAACGCTGAGCGCATTGAACCAGGTGGCGCCATTGGCGCTGACCTTGAGGCGCCAGAGATTGTCGCCCATCAGGCCCATTTCGGCGCGGCCGGAATAGCCGGCCTGGTAGAGCAGGCTCGCCGTATCGGCGGCCGCGGCCTTGTTGAGCTTGAGCTGGTGGCCATTGCCGGCATGGGTGAACAGGCTCGCTGCGGCCGCAACGGCAAGCCTGTTGGTGGCATCGGCGCCGGTATTGATGCCCAGGGTGGGAATGCCGGTGGCGCCATTGGCCGCCAGGGCCGTCCAGGCGCCGCCGGTAAACACCATTATGGCCTGCTCGGCTTTGCAATAGACCTGCCAGCCGGGCGCGGGATCGTAGAACAGCCAGGCGCCGGCCTGCCAGGCGGCGATCTCGTCGGCATGGCCGGACCAGTCCCCGGTGGCCCCGGGCGCCACGATATAGGCCTCGCCCAGCACCGGCGTGGCGGGCGGAACGGCCAGGGTTCGGGTCTCGACCACCGGCTGCACCAGGGCGTCGAGGGCCTGTAGCGCCTCGTTGTGGGTGATGTGCTTTTGCGCCTGCTGCGGCATGATCAAGGGCAGGCGAAGGCGCGATGTTTCGTCCATGGGGGTCTCCTTTGGGGGAGACTCTAGGGGTTTGGCGATGGGCGGGGACAAGCGGGAAAGACTGGGGGTGCGAGAGCCGCGATATCGGGGACAGTCCACCCCCACCTTGATTCTCCCCCTCAAGGGGGAGGTGTCGACTGCGATATGTCGCCAAGGCCCTGCCATCAAGGGGAAGCGGGACGATGAAAGCGGTAGCGGACGCCCTAGAATACGAAGTCGTAGAGCAGCTTGACGTTCAATGCGGCGATGACGACGGCGATCAGGAGGGCGAAAGCGATGAGCCATTTGGGGGCGACGAGGGCGCCCATTTTCTCCTTGTCGGCGGTGAACATTACCAGCGGGAACACGGCGAAGGACAATTGCAGGCTCAGCACCACCTGGGTCAGGATCAGCAATTGAGCGGTGCCGGACTGGCCGAACCAGATGGTGACGCCGGCGGCGGGAATGATGGCGATGGCGCGGGTGATCAGGCGCCGCAGCCAGGGCGCTAGCTGGATATTGAGAAACCCTTCCATGACGATCTGTCCGGCCAGGGTCGCGGTCACGGTCGAATTGATACCGCAGCAGAGTAGCGCCACGCCGAACAAGGTGGGGGCGATGGCCAGGCCCAGCATGGGAGCCAGAAGGCTATGCACTTCGCCCAGTTCGGCCACCTCGGTTTGCCCGGCGACGTTGAAGGTAGCGGCGGCCAGGATCAGGATGGAGGCATTGACGCATAGCGCGAACATCAGCGCGACCGTCGAGTCGATGGTGGCGAACTTGAGCGCTTCCTTGCGCTCGGGAATGCTGTCGCCATAGTCGCGGGTCTGCACGATCCCCGAATGCAGGTAAAGATTATGTGGCATGACGGTGGCGCCCAGAATGCCCAAGGCGAGATAGAGCATTTCGGGATTGGTGACGATCTCGGTGGTCGGCGCGAAGCCGCGAATCACATCGCCCCAATTGGGATCGGCCAGCGCGATCTGGACCACGAAGCAGGCGGCGATCACCGCCAGGAGCGCGACCACCAGGGCCTCGACCCAGCGGAAGCCGAGCTTTTGCAGGTAGAGAATGAGAAAGACGTCGAGCGCGGTGATCAGGACGCCAAGTTCGAGCGGAATGCCAAAGATCAGGTTGAGCCCGATCGCGGTGCCGATCACCTCGGCGATGTCGGTGGCTATGATGGCGATTTCGGCCAGGGCCCAGAGCATATAGGCCACCGGGCGGGGAAAGGCATCGCGGCAGGCCTGGGCGAGATCGCGGCCCGAGGCGATGGCGAGGCGCGCGCACAGCGATTGCAGCACGATGGCCATGATGTTGGAGACCAGTGCCACGGTCAGCAGCGCATAGCCGAACTTGGAGCCGCCCGCCAGCGAGGTCGCCCAATTGCCGGGATCCATATAGCCCACGGCGACCAGATAGCCGGGACCGACAAACGCCAAGGCACGGCGCCACACATTGCCGCCGACCTTGACCGACCGGTGGACATCGGCGAGCGATGCGTCGCCACGGCTCTGGTTCCAGCCGGAAAAAGTCTTGGGAATACGCGCGTCCATGCCTGATCCAATTTCGCTGTTGCAAGTCATTTGCATATGCGAGGGAAACGCATCGCGCAAGGACTTAATTGCGAATGATTTGCAACAACGGCATGCAGCCAAATAGGTTTCACCTCATGCGTCGTTGACGCGGCGGCGGTACTCGCTGGCGAGATAAATGACGGCGAGGGCAAAACCGGCGCCGATGCCGATCTGGAGCCAGTCGACGCGCGCGACCAGATCAGTGGCGAAGGCCGCAGCGCTGAACGGCGCCTCGGTGGTGAACCAGTGTTCGATATAGCCCTGGGTCACCTTGAAATCGACGCGCTCGGACAGATAGCGCCAGGTATAAGTGTGAACCGGACTGAGGCCGCCCAGCGTGACCCATTCAATGATGGCGACCAGTAGCGGCAACAGGCCCGAGAGGGGAATGGCCCAGCGTCCGGCAACGACGCCGAGCGCCCCCACCTGGGCGATGAAGGGCAGATACCAGAGCAGGCCCACGACCAGGGTGACCAGAAGGCTCAGCGCGATCTGGACATAGACCCAGGCGACATTGCCGAGCAGGCCAAAGCCGTCGCCGCCATTGATCGCCGAGGTGACGATGGCAATGGCGAACAGCAGCAAGGCGCTGAGCAGGGCAACGCCGAAGATCAGGCCGGGGAACAGGGTCAGCGTGGCGGTCAGCTTGGCCATCAGCACCTTGAAATCGGAGACCGGCATCGACTTCCAGAACAGCATGGCATTGTTGCGCCGGTCGGCAGCAAAGCCGTCGGCGCAGTAGAAAAACAGCGACCCGATCAGATACAGGCACCAGGCCATGGCAAAGGCGAGAAAGCCGACCTCGTAGATGCGCGTGGGCACTATGGCAAAGATGGCGCCGGAAAAGCGGGCATCGACCCGCCCGAAGGCAAAAGAAAGCAGGGTCGCGCCAACCATCAGCACTACCAGCACCAGCGGGGCGACCAGAAACGGGCCGCGATGCTCGAGCAGTTCGCGGTGAACCAGGGCAATGAAGGCCTTCATATGCGGCTCTCCGGATTGGCCGTCTGGCGCTGCATCAGGGCGACGAACAGGTCGGACAGGGTGGGCGTCGACAGCTTGCCCAGGGGTTCGAGCCGGCCGCGCGGCACGCCATCGAAGATCATCACGGTCTGGCCGAACCGGGTTTCCTCATAGACCGGACCCAAGGCGCGCGCCGCGGCCTGGTCGGCAGGATCGTTCACCACCAGCTGGGTGAACTTGTCGTTCACGGTTTCCATCTGCATGTGCAGGATCAGGGCACCATCGCGGATGAACATGATGTCGGACAGCATGAACTCGATCTCGTCAACCTGGTGGGTAGTGATGATCAGGGTGCGCTCCTCGGTCATGTAGTCTTCCAGCAGGCGGCGATAGAAGCGCTTGCGGTAGGTGATATCGAGGCCCAGCGTCGGCTCGTCGAGCACCAGCAGCTTGGCATCGATCGCCATGACCACGGCCAAGTGCAGCTGGGCCATCATGCCCTTGCTCAGATGCTTGACCTTGAGGCCGGGCTTGATGTCGGTGCCCTCGAGAAAGCTCTGGGCCTTGGCCTGGGAAAAATTGGGATGGATATTGGAGAGGAGCGCGAACAATTCGCGCACCCGCAGGAAGCGCGGCAGGCTGGCTACGTCGGAAATGAAGGCGACGTTTTCCATCAGATGGGCGCGGCGCGCGAATGGGTCCTCGCCCAGCACGCGAATGGTCCCTTCGCAATTGGTCAGGCCCAGCATGGCATTGAGCATGGTGGTCTTGCCCGCGCCATTGTGGCCGATGACGCCATAGATGCGGCCGGGGGGAATTTCGAAATCCAGCCCGTGCAGCACCGCCTTGCGGCCGAAGGATTTCTTGAGGCCCTTGGCCGAAACGATGGGTTCGATACTGGGGTGGGAAAGCTCGGTCATTTGCCCTGTCCTTGCACGGGAAGCGTTTTGGCCAATAATGCGGTGGCATCCAGTTCCAGCGCGGCGATCTGGGCGGCGATGCGTGGCCACTCGTCGCGCAGGAATTTCTCGCGTTCATGGGCGAGCAGTTCGCCCCGCGCGCCGGTTTTGACGAACATGCCCAGGCCCCTGCGTTTTTCGATGACGCCGATATCGAGCAGGGCTTCGAAAGCCTTGGTCACCGTCAGCGGATTGACCGAAAGCTCGCCCGCGATCTGGCGCACCGAAGGCAAGGCCTCGCCTTCCCCCGCCGCACCGCGCAGGATCATTTCGATAAGCCGCTGCCGGATCTGCACGAAGATCGGCTGACCGGTGTGAAAGTCGTCCATGCGGGTTGCTCATATAGTGTGCTAGTTATCTAACACACTATAGGATGCTGTCAAGCGGCTTATGTAGTAGTGTGAGGCGCAATGACGAGGGATCAGCCGACAAGGACCGCGTGGCTGCACCGCACGCCGTAAACCTGCACGTCGGCTTCGCCCAGCGACAGGCCCAGGGTTTCGAGCAGGGTCGAGATCGTGAGATCCAATGTGGGGGTCAGCGGGGCGAGCAGCGCTTCGATCGCCGGACCGATCACGCCAATGGGAATGCCGGCGGCGGTCAGCTTGAGATCGCCCAACAACGAGCCGACGAGGGAGCCGCTAAAGCTGGTGGTCTTGGCGGTCTTGACGGTGCCCGCGGCGATCTCGGCGGCAGAAAACGTGAGCATGGCGGGGGCGATCTGGGCGATCTCGGCATGGGCGACACCGGTGACCTTGATGCCCAGAACATTGACCATGGTGGCGGTGCCGATGGCCGGATTGGTGTTGAAATCGCCATACCTTGCCGCATTGACCTCGCCCAGGATCAGCCGGGCGACGCCGGGCCGGGCGGCGATGGTAGCCGCTCCCGAAACATTGGCGCCGGTGAGACAGGACGCCGAGACCAGCATGGCTTCGGCATGCGCCACCTCGAGATAGAGCGGCAGCCGGACGGACAGGATGGGCAGCAGCAGCAGCATGAGGTCGAGATTGGCGATGAGGCGCAGCCTGATCTGGGCGGTGCGTACCACGGCGTGATCGGTGCCGACGGCAAACCAGGTGCCGCCCTGGGGCGGCTCGCCGATGGCAAGGCTGACATCGATGCCGACGAGGCCTGGCACGGCCGCCGTGAGCCCCAGAGCCACCTGATGGGTGCCGTCGCTGAGACCGGCGCTGACCGAGAGCAGCTCCAGCGCCGACAGGTCGGTAAACAGATTATTGCCACCACTGCCGATCGAGGCCCGCGCCAGATCGCCCAGGGCAAAGAGTTTGCCGATCAACACGTTCCCATTGCCGCCGATACCGGATGGGAGCAATGCCGAGGCGATGCAGCGTGCCCCCTTGCCGCGAGCGCCGATAAGGGCATAGTCGGACGCCGTCCCAAGGAGCCGAAACGATGAGCCAGCATCCCTTCCGAATTGAAATCTGCGTCGAGGGCGTGGATGGGCTGGTGGCTGCGCAACAGGCGGGCGCCGATCGGGTCGAGCTGTGTGCCAGCCTGATCGAAGGCGGGTTGACGCCCAGCCTGGGCGTGGTGCGCGAGGCCCTGCGCGTGGCGACGATCCCCTTCCATGTCATCGTGCGGCCGCGCGGCGGCGACTTTTTGTATTCGCCGCTCGAATTTGCCAGCATGCTCGAGGACATCGAGGCCCTGCGCGATCTGGGGGTCGCCGGGGTGGTGATCGGCTGCCTCACGGCGGCAGGCGAGATCGATGAGGGGCGCACCAAAGCCCTGGTGGATGCGGCACGGCCGATGCGCGTCACCTGCCACCGCGCATTCGACATGACCCGCGATTTTGCCGCGGCGATCGAAACGCTGGTGCGGGCCGGGGTCGACCGGGTGCTGACCAGCGGGCAGCGCGACACGGCGATCGAGGGTCTCGATATCCTGCGCGCCACGGCAGACGCCGCGGCAGGACGCATCGTGGTCATGGCATGCGGCGGGCTGGACGTCGGCAATATCGCGCAGGTGCGGCGCGACAGCGGGGCGGACGAGCTGCATTTCGCGGCGCTGGCGACCCACAAGAGCGCCATGGCCTTCCGCAATCCCCATGTGGGCATGGGCGGCACCGCGATCGAGCGCGAATACGAGCTAACCGTGACCGATGGCGCGGCGGTCGCCGCGACCATTGCCGCTGCACGGGCGGGGTAGCGATTCAGTCGAAGATCTCGTCGGGATAGACGCCCCAGAGTTCTTCCTGATGCAAAAAGCCCGAATAGCTGGCCGGGCGTTCGCCTGCGACCTCCTGGCTGGCGGTGACTTCGCACCACAGGCCATCGCATTGCCGGATGGTGACCAGCAGCCCGGCTCCCAGCGTGGCCCGCACGGCACTGTCGTCGGCGGCACTGGCCCGCAAGGCGATGGTGCCATTGGCCTGCACCGGGGAGACGTAGCCGGCGCGCGGGCCCTGCAGCAGGTTCTGGTGCACCCAGCCCTCGGCGCCATCGACGTCGCGGATTTTGCGCCAGGTGTCGAACTCGGCGATGATTTCTACCGGCACCCGGTCCTTGAGAAAAATCCAGGCGATCTCGTACTTTTCGCCGGGCCCGACGCGCACATTGACCGGGCTCGAGCGGGTGGTGACGAAGCGCGGCAGCTTGAGCCCGCTGGGATTGTTGGTCTGGGCGAAAGCGGGGCCGGGAACGGCCAGGGCAGCCAGCGTGATCAACGCCACCAGTGCGCGCAGGGCGGGCCGGAGCATGCGGGCAAAATGGTCGCCTCGGACGGTATCAAACATGACTTTGCAGATGGGTTGGATTTGCCTTATCACTAGCCAATGAACCTTAATGGTCGCTGAAAGGGCGTATACCCCCGCGCGCTTGTAGCACGCCCGATCGATCCGGACAGCGCCTTGCCAGACGCTGCAGCCCCTCCCTTCCTGCGGACCGCATGACCACCACGAAACCTAAAATTCTTGTGACCAGGCGGCTGCCCGAGGCGATCGAGGCCCGCATGGCGACCCTGTTCGAAACCGATGTCAACGAGGCCGATATTGCCCTGACCGCCGACGATATCATCGGGGGGCTCACGGGCAAGGACGTGCTGGTCTGCTCGATCACCGATGCGGTGGATGCCGCCTTGATCGCGCGGCTGCCGCCATCGGTGCGCATGATCGCCCAGTTCGGCAACGGGGTGGACAATATCGATGTCGAGGCGGCCCTGGCCGCCGGGCTGACGGTCACCAATACACCCAGCGTTCTGACCGAAGACACCGCCGACATGGCGATGGTGCTGATGCTGGCTCTGCCCCGCCGGCTGGTGGAGGGCACCCAGTTGCTGGTGCGCGACGGGGTCTGGGCGGGCTGGTCGCCGACCTCGATGCTGGGCCACCGGCTGCGCGGCAAGGCCCTGGGCATTGTCGGCATGGGACGGATCGGCACCGCCGTGGCGCAACGCGCCAGGGCGTTCGGGCTCAACATTCATTATTTTTCCCGCAACCGGCGGCCGCCGGCAGTCGAGGAGAAGCTGGACGCCACCTATTGGCCCGACCTGGACGCCATGATCGCGGCGGTGGATATCGTGTCGCTGCACACGCCTCACACGCGGGAAACCTTTCATATCCTGTCGGCGCAGCGGTTGGCGCGGATGAAACCGGGCAGCTTCGTGGTCAATGTGTCGCGGCCCGAACTGATCGACGAAAACGCGCTGGTCGAGCGGATCGAAAGCGGGCATTTGAGCGGGGCGGCGCTCGACGTGTTCGAGAACAAGCGCGGCATCAACGCCAAGCTGCTGGCGCTTGCCGAAGCCAACAGGGTGGTGCTCACGGCCCATATGGCCTCGGCGACGCTGGAGGCGCGCATCGAGATGGGTGAGACGGTCATCGTCAATATCCGCGCCTTCATGGACGGGCACCAGCCGCCCCATCGCGTGCTGCCCGAAGGCGCGCAAGCGCCGGGACGGGGGGGGCGCGGCTGAGTGTTGCGCCAAATACCCAATGGGGAACGCATCGCCATGGGAACGTGTCTCGGCCCTTGCTAAAGGGGGTGCGGGCCACCTAACTCTGACGCCGTTGCGGCGAGCCGGGGGCAGTGCGCCGCGCCATGCGCAATCCTGCAGAGCGAGCCGGCCTGATGATGAGATATGCCAAGATCCCCCGCGCGGCCCTGCTGGCGGTCCTGCTGCTGCTGCCGGTTGGCACCATGGCGCAGGAACCGAGCGACCAGCCGCCGCTGAGCGAAGCCGATGGCGGGCTGGTACTGGACCGGCTGGGCTACCGGCTCAACCTGCCGATGCCGGACTGGCTGGAAAATGCCTCCGGGCCGATCGACGGCCAGGTGGGCATCCGCACCCAGACCGACGATCGCCAGGCGCTGCTGGAAATTCGGCCCAAGGGGGAAACCGAGGCGCTCTGGACCACGCTTTACGGCGCGCGCATCATCCTGGCGACGGACCGCCCGCTGCCCCAGTTTCGCGCCGCCACCATGGCCGATTATGCGGCAACCTGCCAGCCGGCCCAAACCGGGTTTTTCCAGCTGGAGCCGGACCAGGGCGATGTCCTGCCCCCCCTGGGCTTCGTCTGCGGCGCCTATCGCGACGATCTGAGCGGCTATGCCGGGCTGGGCGAAGTGGCGGTGATGAGCTTCAAGAAGCATGCGGGCGGCTTTGTCGTGGTGTTCCAGCAATGGCGCGGCGCGGCCTTTGATCCCAAGGTGCCCGCCAGCTGGCCCGTCGCGACCGACATAGTGCAGGCCCGCGCCAACCAGTTGCAGGCGCAGACGGCACTGGCCGTGCTGGATTGACGCGCGGCGCGTCAGCGCATAAAGCGGGCCGATGAGCAAAGACCACAAGCCCTCCGGGCCCTCCCAGCGCATGCTGCGTGTCGGCGAACTGGTGCGCCACGCCTTGGCGGCAATGTTCGCGCGCGGCGAAATCGAGGACGATGCGCTGCGCGGCGCCGTCGTGACGGTGCCCGAAGTGCGCATGAGCAACGACCTCAAGCTGGCCAATGCCTATGTGATGCCGCTGGGCGGCAATCATGCCGAGGAAATCGTGGCGGCGCTGAACCGGCACCGCAAATTCATCCGCGGCCGCGTGGCGCCGCAGATCAACCTGAAATTTGCGCCCGAAGTGAAGTTCTTCGTCGATGACACCTTCGCCGAAGCCGGCCGCATCGATGCACTGCTGCGCTCGGACAAGGTGCAGCGCGACCTGGCCGATGACAACGAGGACGGCGATCCGGCGTGAGCGCGCCCAAGCGCATCAAGCGCGCCATTTCCGGCTGGATCGTGCTCGACAAGCCCTATGACATGACCTCGACCCAAGCCGTGGGCAAGGTGCGCTGGCTGCTGGGCGCCGCCAAGGCCGGGCATGCCGGCACGCTCGATCCGCTGGCCACCGGCATCCTGCCGATCGCCCTGGGCGAGGCCACCAAGGCCGTTCCCTACGTGCAGGACGGCAGCAAGCTGTATCGTTTCGCTATCAAATGGGGCGCGGCGACCGCAACGGACGATGCCGAAGGCGCGGTGATCGCCACCTCCGAAGTGCGGCCCAGCCAGGCGGCACTGGAGGCCGTCCTGCCCCGGTTTACCGGCACGATTATGCAAATGCCGCCGATCTATTCGGCGCTCAAGATCGATGGCGAGCGCGCCTATGACCTAGCGCGAGCCGGCGAAGCGGTGGCATTGGCGGAGCGGGAAATCCGGGTGGATTCGATGGCCTTGGTCAGCCATGGCGAGGAGCGATCGGTGCTCGAGGTGACGTGCGGCAAGGGCACCTATGTGCGCTCGCTGGCGCGCGACATCGCCGAGCAATTGGGCACCCGGGGACATGTCTGCATGCTGCATCGCGGCGCGGTCGGCCCATTCAACTATGCCGATGCGGTCACGATCGCCATGCTGGAAGCGGCGGCAGGCGCCGAGCGGGACGCCCTGCTGCGGCCGGTTGCGGATGGCTTGGCCGGGGTGCCGCAATTGCGGCTCAATCCGGCCCAGGCGGCGGCAGTCCGCCACGGCAATGCGGTATTGCTGACGGGAGCCGGCGCGCCGGTCAGCCTGGACGAGTGCTGGGCAAGCTTTGGCGGGACGGTGCTGGCGACGGGCGACGTGGCGTTCGGGCAGTTCCAGCCGCGTCGCGTGTTCAACTAGGGCTGGTTGGCCCTGTGTCGCCTCGCCCTTCGGGCAGATGTCGCGGCGCGAGCGGCAGTTGAGGGCTGCGATGCCGTAATGAGCGCGATGCGCCAGTATGCCACCCCTCACCCTAACCCTCTCCCCGGAGGGGCGAGGGGACTGCTCGGTGGGTGTCGACAGTGCGGTGCTTGCCAAAAAGCAGTGGACTGCTGTCCCTGAGCCAGACAAAAGGCGGGGATTGCGCCCCGCCTTTGGCTTCACCGGTGGATGAAGAAAACGATGATGAGCACCAGCCAGATCGGCACGCCCAGCAACCAAAGTCCGATACCGCGAAACATGTTGATCTCCTTATTGGGTGATGGTTAGAACCGGCGGAACACGTCGGCGAAAACCGTATTGCTGTCGCGATGATTGCCGCCCTTCTGGGCCGCCCAATAGGCGCCGATCGCCGAAATCAACAGCGATGCCGCGATCAGGAAGGCGGCGAGGATCCCGGTATTGCGCGCAATGCGGGCCGCTTCGATCGCCGTCTGGCGGGCTTCTTCGACGCTGGCCGCGACTTGATCGACGCGGGCACTGGCCTCTTCGGGCGTCAGCCCCGTATTGGCGGCAACGACATTGGCCAGGTAGGTCTTGTCATCGGCGGCAATGGTGCCGTCGCCCAGGGCGGCCTGGGCAAAGATACGCCCGGCCTCATCGCGCGCCGCCGTCGGATCGGTCGCGGCAGCAGGCTGGTTGGCGCGAAACAGGGTGTCGATGAAATAGGCGTTCGGATCGACCGCAACCTCGGCGGTGTTGGAAGCCGCCTGCGTTGCCGTGGCGGCGACATTGCCCACGGCGTTCGCTGCGGCACCGATGCCGCTGACGGCGATAACCGCGCCAAGCACGGCGGCTCCGGCCCAGACCAGCAGGCCATGCGCCCCGTCGCGAACATCGCTTTCATGCTCGGTAGCGTCGAAATGGCGGCGGCGCATGCGGCCGGTGAGGTAGCCACCCGCCATGAAGCTGGAAATCTGCACCCACAAGAACCATGAAGCGGCGGCGATGCCGATCCAAATCGGGGAGGCACCTTCACCATCGAAGTCGATGAAGTTCAGCCCGATGGCGGAGCCAAACGAGATCAGCACCAGGGAAATGGCCGAGGCCAGCAGCACCCCGGCAATGATCGCGGGCCAGTCGACATAGGATTTTTCGTCCGCAGATGAAGCTGCGCCGCTAACGACGGTTACGCCTGCCGGGGCATCGAGTGCCATGATAGTCTCTCCAAGGATAAGTGTTGTTGGCTGTGCCGCGACGATCAGTGCAGACCGATGAACGACAGGACGGCCATCACGACCACGACGAGACCGACGAGATAGATAATTGAACTCATGACAAGGCCCTCTCCAATTTGCGCTTGAATTGACGCGATGTCACACAACCGTGAGGAGGCTGAATCGTTCCGAAGTGACCGGAATATATGCACAGAATCGATGGGTATCCGGCAAATGCGCCGGGAGCCGCCGCGGAAGATGCAGCACCGAAACAGGACAGCAAAATCCAGTTCAAAGGCAGCTCAGGCGCATCTCCTCGCCGGTCAGTACCATGGCGTCGATGAACGCACGTGGGTTACCACAGTGGTACCTGATTTGCAGCAAACCGGGAACATTGTTCATTAAACTCGTTGAAGGGTCATAATTCATAAGCTCATCAGTAATAATCATCGAGCAGGTGGTTTTTTTATTGCATAAAGCTGAAATAATAGAGGAAGCATAGGCACCACCACCGTGCCCATAGAATTCATTGATAAAGGTGATCGTGCCCTGGATCGGCGCCGCCTCGTTGTAATCGCGGATATCGTCTTCTGTACATGAGGAAGAAAATATTTCGCCATTGATGGTAATATTTTCGGCATCGAACACTAATATAGTGCCCTTTCCTCGGAATGTAGCAAATCCGTCGCTGGCAACTTCGGATACATCGTATATTTTTCCGTCTACCGAGGATATATTCTCGCCATCGAACATCACGATTACCTTTGGCTCCGAAGAGTTCACGTAGCAATCTGCTGCAAAAGCCGAGTTAACGGAAAACAGAGCCCCAAGAAACAACATTACCAGTTTTGTCATAACCGTTTCCGTCCAAAAGAATTAGTCTTTTCACTCCACATCATCACTATGTAATCAGCAATTAAAGTCAATGGGAGAAGGGAAGTGCTTCACTTCTCCCATTAAAGCTATATTGGAGGCATTCGACAACCTCATGCAGAGGCGTCTTCGAGACTGTCGGTCAGCTTACTGATGTCCGTCGAGCCGACTAAAGTGCGTCGGTGATGGCGGTGGTGAAGCCGCCTTCGGGCTGGGTAGTGATGATCTTCTGGTCGAGCAGGGCCTTGACGGTACGGTCATAGACCGCCTCGTCGAGCGCCGGATCGCCGGCGTCGATCAGCTTGCTGACTTCGCCCACCATATAGAGCTGATGCTCCAGCGTGGCGGCGCCGGTCTCGTCGCTGTCGACGACGATCTGGGCGGCCTCCTCGGGATTGTCCAGGGCATATTGCCAGCCCTTCATCGAGGCACGCACGAAGCGGGTATAGGCATCGGCCTTGGCGGGATCGGCCAGGGTAGCTTCCATGACGTAGAGTCCATCCTCGAGCAGGTCGTTGCCCAGGTCGGTATAGTTGAAGATGGTCAGATTGTCCGGGCCGTAGCCGGCATCGAGCGCCTGGCCATATTCGTTATAGGTCATGACCGAGATGCAGTCGGCCTGCTTCTGGATCATCGGCTGGATGTCGAACGACTGCTGCAGCACCTTGACGTCGCCGCCTTCGGCGGCAGTGCTGAGCCCGAGCTTGTTCATCCAGGCAAAGAACGGATACTCGTTGCCGAAGAACCACACGCCCAGCGTATGGCCCTTGAAATCGGCTTCGCTGGTGATGCCGGTTTCCTTGGGGCAGATCATCATCAGGCCCGAGCGCTTGAAGGGCTGGGCGATGTTGACCAGGGGCACGCCCTTTTCGCGCGCCGCCAGGGCCCCGCCCATCCAGTCGACAATGATATCGGCGCCGCCACCGGCGATCACCTGTTCGGGGGCGACATTGGGGCCACCGGGCAGGATGGTGATGTCGAGGTTTTCCTCGGTGTAGAAGCCCTTTTCCTTGGCGACGATATAGCCGGCGAACTGGGCCTGGGTGACCCATTTCAGCTGCAGCGTCAGGGCGTCCTGCGCCCAGGCCGACGATGCCGATAGCGCCATGGCGCCGGCGGCCAATACGACGAGAAGTTTCTTCATTGTTGTTCCCTTTTCCCTGTTATGCCCGCCCGCGAACGGACGGATGCCAGAACGTGACCGAGCGCTCAATGAGAGCGATCACGCCGTAGAAGGCAGATCCCGCGACCGCCGCCATGGCGATCTCTGCCCAGACCAGGTCGATATTCAAGCGGCCGACCTCGGTCGAAATCCGGAAGCCCATTCCCACAATGGGCGTCCCGAAAAACTCTGCGACGATGGCCCCAATCAGCGCCAGAGTCGAATTGATCTTGAGTGCGTTGAAGATGAACGGCGCCGCTGCCGGCAGCCGCAGCTTGACCAGCGTCTGCCAATATCCCGCCGCATAGGTGGCCATCAGGTCCCGCTCGATGGCGGACGCGGCATTGAGCCCGCTGACGGTGTTGACCAGCATGGGAAAAAACGTCATCGCCACGACGACGGCGGCCTTGGACTGCCAATCGAAGCCGAACCACATGACCATGATAGGCGCGATGCCGATAATGGGCAGGGCGGAGACGAAATTGCCGATGGGCAGGAGGCCGGCCTTGAGAAAAGGGGAACGGTCGACCAGGATGGCAATGGCGAAGCCGGAGGCGCAGCCCATGAAGTAGCCGGCCAGCACCGCCTTGAGGACTGTCTGCTGGAAATCGGCCCAGAGCGTGGGCAGGGAGGCGGTAAGCCGCATCCAGACCTGGGAGGGGGGCGGCAGGATGACCTGAGGCACATGGGCGCCACGCGTCACCACCTCCCAGGCCAAAAGGATGGACAGGCCAAAGACCAGCGGGATAAGCATGGCCAACCCCCTTGCGCGGCCGGAGCGCAGCGCTCTAGCCAGCCGTTCGACGAAGAGCCAGGCGAACAGCCACGTCGCGACCATGGCTATCCAGAAAAACGGCGGCGCCGTATCGAACACGGGAAGGCTGACCAGCATGGCCACGGCCCCGAGCCCGGCCAGGGCACCATCGACCCACAGGCTAAGCGGCAGGCCAAAGCGCAGCAGGCTGACAAAGCCCAGTCCCAGGAATGCGGTGAGCCAGGGTGCGAGATCCATCGCCACAAAGCTGAGGGCAAAACCCGCGGCGCAGAGACCGCCGGCTACCAGGGCGAGATAATATTGCAGCTGGCTCATGCGGGCCGCCCGCCCATGCGCGCGGCGACCAGGCGTTCGAGGACGCCGATGGCAATGACCAGCACGGCGGCCAGGGCCGCGGCGATGAACAGCGCCGCCCAGATCTGGATGGTCTGGCCATTGTAGGAGCCGGTCAGCAGACGCACGCCCAGCCCGCCGCCGGCATTGTTGGACAGCTCGCCCACCACGGCCCCGATCAGGGAAATGGCAATGCCCACCTTCATGGACGCAAACAGGAACGGCATGGCGGAGGGCCAGCGCAGCTTGGCAAAGACCTGCCAGGGCGTGGCGTTATAGGTTGCCAGCATGTCGAGCTGGATGGGTTCGGGCGTGCGCAGGCCCTTGACCATGCCGACCACAACCGGGAAGAAGCTGAGATACATCGAGATCAGCGCCTTGGGCAACAGCCCGGTGACGCCGACGGCGCCGAAGCCGACGACGACCATGGGCGCGACAGCCAGGATGGGCACGGTCTGACTGGCGATGATCCAGGGCATGAGCGAGCGGTTGGCGGCATCGTTGTGCACGATGGCGACAGCCAGCGCGATGCCGAGCCCGGTGCCGAGCTCGAAGCCGAACAGCGTGCCCGACAGGGTGATCCAGCCATGATAGGCAAGCGAGCGGCGCGAGGTAGGATCGATAGCGATGGCCGCGTTCCAGATTTCGCCGAACACCTGATGGGGCGCGGGCAGCACCGGCTTGGCCTGCGTCCAGGTGTCGAGGACGAATTGGAGGGCAGAAACATCAAGGGCGCCGGCGCGGGCGTACAGCATCCCCTGCCAGGGCGCGTTCATCCAGATGGCGGCGGCATACCAGAACAGCACGATGGCCAGCAGCACGATGAGGATGGGGAGGGCGCGGGTCATGGATGCTCACCGTGGCTAGCCCATGCCCCCACCCGGCCTCCCTTTGGCAGGGGGAGCAGAAGAGTCGGCGTTTCTGGCGCGATTGCGCCCCAACCACTGCGCGGTCCCTCGCCCTGCCAGGGGGAGGCCAAGTGGGGGTGCGATAGCACCATCACATCACCTCCTCATAGGAATGCCCGGCCCGCAGCCCGTCGCGCACGCGCGCGGCAATGGCCAGAAACTCCGGCGTTTCGCGGATGTCGAGCGGCCGCTCCTTGGGCAGCGGGCTGTCGATGATATCCGTCACCCGGCCAGGACGCGGGCTCATCACCACGATCTTGGTGGACAGGTACACCGCCTCGGGAATGGAGTGGGTGACAAAGCAGATGGTCTTTTGCGTTGCGGCCCACAGCTTGCGCAATTCGGCATTGAGGTGGTCGCGCACGATTTCGTCGAGGGCGCCGAACGGCTCGTCCATCAACAGCAGATCGGCATCGAAGGCCAGCGCGCGGGCGATAGAGGCACGCTGCTGCATGCCGCCGGACAATTGCCAGGGATATTTCTTGTCGAACCCGGACAGATTGACCAGATCCAGGGTGCGCCGGATGCGCTGGGCCTGCTCGGTGGCCGAATAGCCCATGATCTCGAGCGGCAGGGCCACGTTTTTCTCAATGGTGCGCCAGGGATAGAGTGCGGGCGCCTGGAACACATAGCCATAGGCCCGCGCCTGGCGGGCGCGGCGCGGGCTCATGCCGTTGATGCGCAGACTGCCCGAACTGGGCTGTTCCAGATCGGCAATGGTGCGCAAGAACGTAGTCTTGCCGCAGCCGGAGGGGCCGATGAAGGACACGAACTCGCCCTTGGCAATGGTGAGATTGACCGCGCTCAGAGCGTGGACCGGACCATCATTGGTGCTGAAGGTCAGGCCAAGATTCTGGGCGGAGACGACAGCGGCCATTAGCCGAAGTCCCCCAACACTAGCCGTTTTGCTTCCGCTAGCATGGAACGCAAATACGACACTCGATCCAAGATCTCTTCCAAGAGCGGCTGCTCATAGGTAAGGAGCCCATGTTTGTAGGTTCCCTTCTCGTCACCAGCTTTGCTCCATTTCAAGAAATGCAGCTCGATCGCGAGATTACGGCGCCTAGAGCCCGTCAGCCGACCATGAGTCAAATTTAGGCGATGACTCCACACCATCTTCATCATCCGCTCGATGGTCGTTACGTCGACCTTGCCTTTCTTATCATGAAGGTTTTCGAGCAAGGGCAAGTCTGACAAGGCCTTTATGACGAACGCCCGCCGCCTTTCATCATTATTGAAGGCTGGCAGTAATCGATGATCCTTTATGAATCTCGGCTGGTGTTTGACCACTGCAAAAATGAAATCATCGCAACTATACTCGTAAGCAGACATCTGCGTGCATACACGCCCGATCACAGCCATCTCGTACATAACAGTTTCGTCGAAATCGAAAGTTCCAGATGGTACCCTGATAGAAAGGGTTGATTGGGTAGAGGCGTCCATCACACCCCCGTGGCCGGAATGCCCGCGCGTTCCACCTTGCGCGGGGCGACGATGTCTTTCCACTGCGACAGCGCTCGGCTGACGGGGTTTTTTGGCTCCCGGGCGACGAACTGGCCGTGGCCCTGCTCGGCCTTGATCTCGTTTTCAACCATGCAGACCTTGCCGCGCGACAGCACGAAGCGCGGCAGACCACTGACCTCGAAGCCTTCGAACACATTGTAGTCGATCGCCGATTGCTGAGTGGCGGCGCCGATGGTCTTGCTGCGCTTGGGGTCGAGCACCACGATATCGGCATCGGCACCGACCAGGATGGCACCCTTCCTGGGATAGCAGTTCAAGATCTTGGCGATATTGGTCGAGGTCACGGCGACGAATTCGTTCATGGTCAGCCGGCCAGTCATGACGCCTCGGGTCCACAGCACCGACAAGCGATCCTCGAGCCCGCCGGTGCCATTGGGGATCTTGGCAAAATTGCCGAGCCCAACGCGCTTCTGCTCCGTGGTGAAGGCGCAGTGATCGGTGGCCACAACCTGGAGCGAGCCCGCGGCAAGGCCGGCCCACAGCGAATCCTGGTGCAGCTTGTTGCGGAAGGGCGGCGACATGACGCGGCGGGCCGCGTAGTCCCAATCGGGGTTCAGATATTCACTTTCGTCCAGCGTCAGGTGCTGCACCAGCGGCTCGCCATAAACCCGCATGCCCGATTGGCGGGCACGGCGAATGGCCTCGTGCGCCTGCTCGCAGGAGACATGCACCACATAAAGCGGCACGCCGGCCATGTCGGCCAAGACGATCGCCCGATTGGTGGCTTCGCCTTCCACTTCGGGCGGACGCGAATAGGCATGGCCCTCTGGGCCATTGTTGCCGGCATCAAGCAGTTTCTGCGTCATGGCGGCGACGATATCGCCATTTTCGGCATGGACCAGCGGCAGCGCGCCCAGCTCGGCGCAGCGCGAAAACGAGGAGAACATCTCGTCGTCATTGACCATCAGCGAGCCTTTATAGGCCATGAAGTGCTTGAAGCTGGTGATGCCGCGATCCACCACCTCGGCCATTTCGCGCCAGACCTGCTCGTCCCACCAGGTGATCGCCATGTGAAACGAATAATCGGTCGAGGCCTGCGACGTCTTGTTGTCCCACATGCGCAGCGCCTCGAGCAGCGATTGGCCGGGGCTGGGCAGGCAGAAATCCACCACCATGGTGGTGCCCCCGCTTAGCGCCGCACGGGTGCCGGATTCAAAATTATCGCTGGAATAAGTGCCCATGAAGGGCATCTCCAGATGCGTATGCGGATCGATCCCGCCCGGCATGATATAGCAGCCTGTGGCATCGAGGACGCTGTCGCCGGAGAGGTTGGGGCCGATCTCGACGATGGTTTGGCCATCGATCAGGACATCGGCGGGATAGGTGAGGTCGGCGGTAACGACGGTGCCGTTTTTGATGACGGTGGTCATGCAGAATTCCTGTCGATCGAGTGTGAAGTCGGCACGACTTCCCCTCGCCCCTCCGGGGAGAGGGTGGCCGGAGCGTAGCGGAGGTCGGGTGAGGGGTTTGCCGCGAGCACGGCGCTTAGCGTCAGCCAGCAGCCTTCTCGATTGCCGAGCACTTCATTGTTCCAGAACCGGAGCACCGAGTAACCTTGGGCGTTGAGGAAGGCCGTTCGGATGTCATCTTTGGCTGAAGCCGCATGTTGGCCACCGTCCAATTCGACAATCAGCATGGCGTCGCGGCAAGCGAAGTCAGCAAAGTAGGGACCAACGGGATACTGTCGGACGAATTTATTGCCATCAATCTGGCGGTTGCGGATCATTTGCCAGAGCGCCCGCTCGGCATCCGTTTCCGCCCTCCTCAGTGATCTGGCACGAACCACCGCGGCCGTGGACGGCTTTGAGCCCCTCACCCGCCGCTGCGCGGCGACCTCTCCCCGAAGGGGCGAGGTGAGGTCGGTGCTGACCTCGCCATTGTCCGTCACGCCACGATCCCCGCCGTCTCCACCACCGCGTGAAACAGCACGTCCGCTCCCGCGCTTGCCCATTGTTTTGATATTTCCTCCGCCTCGTTGTGGCTCAACCCATCCACACAAGGACACATCACCATGGCTGTTGGCGCCACGCGGTTGATCCAGCAGGCGTCGTGGCCGGCGCCGGAGATGATGTTGCGGTGGCTATAGCCCAGGCGCTCGGCGGCGGTGCGGATGGCGGCGACGCAGCCTTCGTCAAACGTGACGGGATCGAAGGCACCGACCTGTTCGATTTCGGCGCCGATATCCATGTCCGAGATGATGGCCTCGATGCCGGTGCGAATGGTCAGGTCCATTTCGTCGAGCGTCGTTTTGCTGGGCGAGCGAATATCGATGGTGAACACTGTCTTGCCGGCGATGATGTTGCGCGAATTGGGATAGACCTCGATATGGCCCACGGCGCCAACGGCGTCGGGCTGGTGGCTCATGGCGGTCTGGTGCACGAGCTCGATGACGCGGGCCATGCCCAGGCTCGCATTGCGGCGCTTGGGCATCGGGGTGGAGCCGGTATGGGCCTCGCGGCCAGTCAGGGTGACCTGGAGCCATTTGAGGCCCTGGCCGTGGGTCACGACACCGATATCGACACCTTCGTCTTCAAGGATCGGGCCCTGTTCGATATGCAGCTCGAAAAAGGCATGGATCTTGCGATCGCCAACTTTTTCGCGGCCCTTCCAGCCGATCCGCTCAAGCTCGTCGCCAAAGCGTTTGCCGTCCTTGTCGGTGTGGGCATAGACGTCGGCCTGGTCGAGAATGCCGGCGAAAACGCCAGAGGCCATCATGGCGGGGGCGAAGCGGGCGCCCTCCTCATTGGTCCAGTTGGTGACGACGATGGGATGGCGCGTCTTTATGCCCAGATCATTGAGCGTGCGGACCACTTCGAGACCGCCGAGCACGCCCAGGACGCCATCATATTTTCCACCGGTGGGCTGGGTATCGAGGTGAGAGCCGACATAGACGGGCGCGAGGGACGGATCACTGCCCTCGCGGCGGGCAAACATGGTGCCCATTTCGTCGATGCCCATGGTGAGGCCGGCGGCCTCGCACCAGGATTGGAACAGATGGCGGCCCTCGCTGTCCTCATCGGTCACGGTCTGGCGATCGTTACCGCCGGCGATGCCGGGGCCAATTTTGGCCATGTCCATCAGCGAGTCCCAGAGCCGATCACCATTGATGCGCAGGTTTTCGCCGGGAGAGGACATGGGTTACTCGTGCGGTTTGGTCAGGAAAGAAAGCCCCTCACCCTGGCCCTCTCCCCGAAGGGGCGAGGTGAGGGGTTCGGCGTGGGTTGCAACGTCCGTGCTTTCACCGGCGCTGCGGCTATCGTCCCCTCGCCCCTCCGGGGAGAGGGCCAGGGTGAGGGGACTGACGCTGGTGAGAGCCACTGCCATTCTACTTATGGCTCGGAAAGCTGAATTCAGCGCCGCCTTTGATGCCGGCCGGCCAGCGGGTGGTGACGGTTTTCAACCGTGTATAAAAGTGCACGCCTTCGGGGCCGTAGATCGAATGGTCGCCGAACAGCGAGCGTTTCCAGCCGCCGAAGGAGTGGTAGGCGACGGGGACGGGGATGGGGACGTTGATGCCGACCATGCCCACTTCGATCTTGTCGGCGAATTCGCGCGCGGCGTCGCCGTCGCGGGTAAAGATGGCGGTGCCATTACCGTATTCGTGGTCGTTGATCAGCTTGACCGCTTCGTCATAGCTGTTGGCACGGACCACGGAGAGGACGGGGCCGAAGATTTCTTCCTTGTAGATGGTCATGTCGGACGTGACATTGTCGAACAGCGTGCCGCCGACATAATAGCCGCCTTCATAGCCCTGCAGCGTAAAGCCACGGCCGTCGACGACCAGCTCGGCGCCTTGGCTGACGCCGGCGTCGATGTAACCGAGTATCTTGTCGCGATGCATCTTGGTGACCACCGGACCCATTTCGGCGTCCTTGTCGGTAGCGGGGCCGATCTTGAGCGCCTCGACGCGCGGCTTGAGCTTGGCGACCAGCGCGTCGGCGGTTTCCTTGCCGACCGGAACGGCCACCGAAATGGCCATGCAGCGTTCGCCGGCCGAGCCGTAGCCGGCGCCCATCAGGGCATCGGCGGCCTGGTCGAGATCGGCATCGGGCAGGATGACCATATGGTTCTTGGCGCCGCCGAGAGCCTGAACGCGTTTGCCGGCCTTGGTGCCGCGCTGGTAGACATATTCGGCAATCGGGGTCGAGCCGACGAAACTGACCGCCTTGATATCGGGATGATCGAGAATGGCGTCGACCATCTCCTTGTCGCCATGGACGACATTGAGCACGCCTTCGGGAAGACCCGCTTCCATGAACAGGGTCCAAGCCAGCATGGAGGCCGACGGATCGCGCTCGGAGGGCTTGAGGATGAAGGTATTGCCGCAAGCGATGGCGGCCGGATACATCCACATCGGCACCATGGCCGGGAAATTGAACGGGGTGATGCCGGCAACGACGCCGAGCGGCTGTCGATCGGAATAGGTATCGATCGAGGGGCCGACATTGCGCGAGAACTCGCCCTTGAGCAATTGAGGAATGCCGCAGGCGAAGTCGACGCAATCGATGCCGCGCGCCAACTCGCCCAAGGCATCGTCATGCACCTTGCCGTGCTCGCGCGAAATGGCCCGGGCCAGCTCGTCGGCATGGGCTTCGAGCAGCGCCTTGAACTTGAACATGACGCGGGCGCGCTTCATCGGCGGCGTATTGGCCCAGGGCGCCCAGGCTTGTTTTGCCGAAGCGACGGCGGCGTTAAGTTCGCTCAGCGTCGACAGCGGCAGCTCGGCCAATTGCTCGCCGGTCGCGGGATTGAACACGGGCACGCGGCGGCCGGTCGAGACGTAGCGCTTGCCGGCGACGGCGTTTTCGATGGTGTCCATTATTCGATGCTCCTCAGCACGGCGCGAATGCCGTCGACCAGTTCATCGATCTGCGATGTCGAAATGATCAGGGGTGGCGACAGGGCGATGATGTCGCCGGTAGTGCGAATGAGAAAGCCGGATTCGTAGGCGGCAAGGAACGCCGAAAAGGCGCGCTTGGTGGGCGCGCCGGCGATGGGCTCGAGCTCGATGGCGCCGATCAGCCCGACATTGCGGATGTCGATCACGTGCGGCTCGCCCTTGAGCGAATGCAGCGCCTCGGCCCAATGGGGGGCGAGTTCGGCGCCGCGCGTCAGCAAGCCGTCCTGCTTGTAGGTTTCAAGCGTTGCCAAAGCGGCGGCGGAGGCAACCGGATTGCCCGAATACGTATAGCCGTGGAAAAATTCGATGACATGTTCGGGGCCCGCCATGAAGGCATCGTGGATATCGGCGCTGACCAGCACCGCGCCCATGGGGATGACGCCGTTGGTCAGGCCCTTGGCGGTCACCATGATATCGGGCGTGACGCCGAAATAGTCGGCGCCGAACGCAGTGCCTAAGCGGCCATAGCCGGTGATGACCTCGTCGAAGATCAACAGGATGCCGTGCTTCTTGGTGATCTCGCGCAACCGCTGAAGATAGCCGGCCGGCGGGATCAAAACGCCGGTGGAACCGGCAACCGGCTCGACGATGACCGCGGCGATGGTGGACGCGTCATGGAGCGTCACGATGCGTTCGAGCTCGTCGGCCAGTTCGGTGCCGTATTCGGGCACGCCCTTGGTGAAGGCGTTTTTGGCCAGGTTATGGGTGTGGGGCAGGTGATCGACACCACCGAGCAGGGTGCCGAACATCTTGCGGTTGCTGACGATGCCACCCACCGAAATGCCGCCGAAATTGACGCCGTGATAGCCGCGTTCGCGCCCGATCAGGCGGGTTCGGGCGCCCTCGCCCTTGACGCGATGATAGGCCAGGGCGACCTTGAGCGCGGTTTCCACCGACTCGGAGCCCGAATTGGTGAACAGCACATGGTCAAGCCCGGCGGGCGACAGATCAACCAGCCGGTTGGCCAGTTCGAACGCCTTGGGATGGCCCATCTGGAACGCCGGCGCATAATCCAGTTCGGCCGCCTGCCTGGCAATGGCCTCCACGATCAGCGGGCGCGCATGGCCGGCATTGACACACCACAGGCCCGCCGTGCCGTCGAGCACCTGGCGGCCATCGCTCGTGGTGTAATGCATGTCCTTGGCCGCCACGAACATGCGGGGCGCTTTCTTGTATTGCCGGTTCGCGGTGAACGGCATCCAGAAAGCGCTCAGGTCATTGGGCACGGCATTGGCATTGGACAAGGCGTCTGGCTCCCTCGGCGATCAGTTGTTGGTCTTGTTGATTGGCTCTTGACGTGGGAAGGCAAACCCAAGAATTTTGACCAGTTGGAAAAATGTTAGCACTCCCAAACTTTCCCGCAAGGCGAAAATGGCTTCGACCAAGGTGAAAAACGCCGACATGCCGGTGCCGGCCAAACCGCGGATCAAGCCGGGCATGGAGGAGGGCGGCAAGACGCGGCCGCTGACGCGCATCCAGCGCGAAAAACAGGATATCATCCTGGGGGCGGCGCTCGAGGTCTTTGCCGTGCATGGCTTTCGCGGCGCGACCATCGACCAGATCGCCGAGGTCGCGGGGATGAGCAAGCCGAACCTGCTGTATTATTTCCCCCGCAAGGAGGAAATCCACCGCCGGCTGATCAGCGAACTGCTGATCACCTGGCTGGCACCGCTGCGCGAGATGGACGAAGACGGCGATCCATTCCCCGAAATCCGCTCCTATATCCGCCGCAAGCTGGAAATGGCGCGCGACTTTCCGCGCGAAAGCCGGCTCTTTGCCAATGAGATGCTGCAGGGGGCGCCGCACATCATCGAGATGATCGAGATCGATCTGAAAAACCTCGTCGACGAGAAGGCCCAGGTGCTGCTGGGCTGGATGGACGAAGGCAAGCTGGCGCGCAGCGATCCCTATCACCTGATCTTTTCGATCTGGGCGACGACCCAGCATTACGCCGATTTCGACGTCCAGGTCCGCGCGGTCCTGGGCCCCGCTCGCGGCGGCGAGGGACGCTTCGAAGACGCGGCGCGGTATCTGGAGCAGTTGTTTCTGTTCGGGCTGACGCCGAAGGCGCGGTAGTACGCCATGCGGTACTGTCACCGAAATAGGCGCAATTTTATGCAAAGCGTGGCAGATGGATTCATCGACAAGCGTTAGCTTTGAGGAACTTTACCGAAGGTTCTGCGATGGCAACGCCCGGCATTGCTGCCCTGTTCGATGCTGAAAATGTCGCTGCCGAGTTCGTGGCGCCGGTTCTGGCGGCACTCGCCACCCAAGGTACGGTCGGTACCTGTCGCGCCGTCGGCGATTTTTCCGGCAACTTGCTGCCGGGCTGGATCAGTGCGGCAAAGGCCCACGGCGTGGAGTTGGTGCTGCAACCCAATCTGGCAAAGGCAAGAACTCCGCAGACATCATGCTGACGATCGAGGCCATGCAGATCGCCCACCGTGGCTGCACGACGACCATGGCCTTGATCACCAGTGACCGCGATTTCACGCCGCTGGCGCTGCGATTGCGCAGCATGGGTTTGGAGGTATTGGGGTTTGGCAAGGCAGACGCCGGGCCATCCTTCCAGGCTGCCTGCACGCATTTTCAAGCCATTATCCCCGCCAGGATTACGGCGCCGGTGCCGCAACCGGCCAGCCTCACCCCATTCACCCCGCCTCAAGTGTTGCGCCTGCGGCGCGCGGTGCAAGTGGCGTGTCACGCAAGCGGGGGGCAGATTATCTTGCCGGCTTTGCGCAGCGCCATCCTTGCGGCCGAACCAGAACTAGTCGCAAAGCTTACTGGCAAAGGCCGGTTTCTCAGGACGCTCGAGGCGTACAACATCGTCGAGCGCTTAGGGTCGGGGCCCGCTCTGATGGTGTGCCTGCCAAGGTTGCGCTCAGCTTAGGCAGACCGCCTCTGTTGACGTGACCACCCCGTCAGCAGTTGACAGCCATACCGCTCAAACTTACACTTAAGTCGTACATTAAGTGTCAGGAGACCATCATGGGTCACGTGGGCGCGCATATGATGCTGTCGCTGGATGGGTTCGGCAGCGGGCTCAACCAAACCAGGGAACGCCCGTTCGGGAGCGTCGACCCGCGCGACCTCGGTCGCTGGATGTTCGAGGACGCCGAGAACAACAAGGACGTGATCGCCGCCGTCACCGACTACGGCGCCTATATCATGGGCCGTAACATGTTCGCTTCCCCTGGCCCCGATGTGTGGGAACGCGACTGGACAGGCTGGTGGGGGCCCAATCCGCCCTATCATGCCCCGGTTTTCGTTCTGACCCATCATGCGAGATCGCCCATCGCAATGGAGGGCGGAACGACTTTTTACTTCGTGACCGAAGGACCGGACGTCGCCTTGGCCCGTGCCAAGCAAGCGGCGGGGGAGCGCAACGTGGCGGTAGCCGGCGGGGTCTCGACGACGCGGAATTATCTCAACAGCGGGGCGATCGACGTGCTGCACTTGCAGATCGCGCCGATGATCGTGGGCGCCGGCGAGCGGCTATGGGACGGGTTGACGGCAAGGCTGGAGCCGATCGGCGCGCGGCACACGCGCTTTGCGACCGGCCTGGACTACCGAGTGGTCAAGCCCTAGCCATCCAGTTCCGGGTAATGCCGGAACAGATCGTCCTCGTTGCCGGGCAAGCGGCGCTGGCTGCGCAGGTAGGCAGAGATGTTGGGGCGCTCGGCGACGGCGTCGTGCAGGGCGCGGACGTTGGGATAGTCGCCGCCGATCCGGCCCATGAGCTTGGGAAAGGCGTAATCGAGACCTGCCACGATCTGGAACAACGACAGATCGGCATAGCTGATCCGATCACCGGCGAGATGGGCAGATCCCAAGGGATTGCGGGTGAGGACGGTTTCAAACCAGGTAAGAAACTTGGGCACGCGCTGCTGGCGAAAGTCCGTTGAGCGGCGGCGTGCCTCGGGCTTCTGATCTTCGTAATACTGCCCGGCGCCGAGCGGATGGTGGGCGTCATGTCCCTCAACGACAAAGTCGGCGATCGTCAGCTGGATCTGGTGAACCCAGAGCCGCAGGCGCCGGTCTTGAGGCGCCAGATCGAGCGCCTCGCCGAGATAGAGCAGAATGGCTGAAACCTGGCCGAGCACCATGTCGCCATCCTTGAGCACGGGCGGCGCGAACGAGGGGGTCTGCGCCTGTTCAGCCAGTGCCTCGATGACCCCGTCTCCCTGTTCGCGCGCCACATCGCGATACGGCGCGCCGGCTTCTTCCAGCGCCAGCCGGATATATTCGCCGCGCCCCTGAATGCCGGTCCAGTAATAAAGTTCGTAAGCCATGGCTGCACAATGGACCAGGCGCAGCACGGTTCCGCCGATGCGCCGCTATGTCGGCCGGCGCCATCCTGAGCGCTCGGAACGCTTTGAAACTGCCCGTCGTTCTGCATGCGGAACGAGACCGGGGCTGGCTATGTCTATGCTTGCGCGCGCGCCCGTCAACGGCCAGGCGGCTGGCAACGCTGGCGTGCTGCCCCATTTCCGCTTTGCCGTCAAACTCCCCAAAGTCATTACGCACGACCTCAAATTGACCACCGCCGTTCCGGAACTCGATATTTTCTTTGGCGACATCGCGCCTCTGGCGGGCAAACTCGGACCGGTTCTGGTGCAACTGCCGCCTTCGCTGGCCTTCGATGGTGCCCGCGACGCCGCGTTTTGTCATGCGCTGCGCAAGCGGTGCCAAGGGCGCATCGTCATCGAGCCTCGCCATGTCAGTTGGGCCTCGCCTGACGCGAGCGCCATCCTGAAGCAAAACGCCATCGAGCGCGTCTATGCCGATCCCCAGGACCCTGCGCTGCGCGACGCCGTCGATACCGCGGGCTTTATCTATCTGCGTCTTCATGGCGCGCCCAAGATTTATTACTCGACCTACTCGTCGGCCGAACTCGCAACGGCAGCGCGGCTGTTGCGGACCGCTGCGGCAGGGTCATGGTGCATCTTCGACAACACGGCATCCGGCGCCGCCCTGCGCAATGCCTTGGCGCTCAGGGCCTGCCCCGATCTTGCCTGATCGCTTTCGCTCCAGTGACCTTAATTACCATCTAAATCTCCCCGTGAACGATTTTGCATACGAATGCAAAAGTGTATTGCATTCGTATGCCGGCCCACTTACCAATTGCGACATGCGCAAGACAAAGGCCTTTGACGGCTTCTTTTACACCAGGGACCGTGCCGGCTGCGGGAGCGCGATACGACAACAGGTTATGGTCGGCGCACGAATTCAGGGAGCGCCGTTCACCGTCAGGAGAACGAAATGAAGCTTATCGTGAAGACCACCGTTTCGCTCGGCGTCCTGTGCCTCACGGCAGGGGCGGCTTTTGCCGATTGCGGAATTTCCGCCGGCTCCGTGCGCATTCTGTCCAACGACTTCGATGTGCTCAAGGTCGTGGCCGACGGCGCCAAGGAATGCGCCAGCGGCACCGTTACCGTGACCTCGAACCTGACCACCGAGCATAAGAACCTGCAGGTGCCGGCGCTGACCATCAGCCCGGCCGAGTACACTGTTGCCGTGGTGGCCAATGGCTCGATCGCCCCGCTGCTAAGCGCCGATCTCATTCGTCCGCTCGACGATCTCGTGGCTCAATACGGCCAGGATCTGCTGCCCAGCCAACTGATCAAGCTCGATGGCAAGACCGTGGCCGTCGCCTTCTCCGGCAATTCGCAGCACCTGTTCTACCGCAAGGATATTCTCGAGCAGGCCGGGATCGCGCCGCCCACCAGCTACGAAGACGTGCTGGCTGCGGCAAAGACGATCAGGGACAAAGGCATCCTGCAATATCCTCTGGCCGCCGCCGACAAGCCCGGCTGGGATCTGGGCGCCGAATTCGTCAATATGTATCTGGGCACCGGCGCCGAATTCTTTGAGCCCGGCTCCGCCAAGCTGGCGATCAATAGCGAAGCGGGCCTCAAGACGCTGGAAATGATGAAGGCGCTGACCGCCTACATGCCGCCCGACTACATGACTTATGATGCCGACGAGATGAAAGCCGCTTTCCTGTCCGGTACTGTCGCCATGATGGATGGCTGGGGCTCCTACTCCAATTCGGTGATCGGCGCTGATGTCGCCGATCAAACCGTTGCCACCAATACCGTGCTGGCGGCGGCGCCGACGTTCAACGGCGGCACCATTCCGGCTGCTGCCCTGTGGTGGGACGGTTTCGCCATCGCCAAGAATATTTCCGATGAAGACGCCGCAGCCTCGTTCCAGGCTATGGCCCATGCCATTCGCCCGGAGGTCGCGACCGCCAACCCGGACGTGGCGCCCTGGCTGCTCAAGGGCTATCAGCCCGGCCCGTCCGCCGCCGGCGTGATCGCCACCGCAACGGCCGGCGCGCGTCCCTATCCGATGCTGCCCTATATGGGCCTGCTCCACACCGCGCTCAGCGACGAGATTGGCGACTATCTGCAGGGCTCCAAAAGCGAGCAGCAAACGCTGGACGACGTTACCGCCGCCTACAATGCATCGGCCCAGCAAGGCGGCTTTGTAACCCAATAAACCAGGCTGGCGGGGGCTCCGGAGAGTGCCCCGCTTGCCGCAGGGCGCCGTTCGAAGCGTTGTTTGGGCAACGGCATCGCCGTCGGTACCTGCGATGCCAGCCGGCCGCTGGCCATCCTGATTGAAGGCCGATCCTGATGATTTCAACTGCCGACAGCATCGTCGAGAACAAGCGCTTGGTGATCGAGGCGATAGGGGCCATCGCGGGCGGCGGCCTCGAGGGTCTGGAAGAGCACCTGACAGCCGCCTATCACCCCGACGCCAAGTGGCGCGGATCGCATCCGCTCAACGAAATGGATGGGCGCCCAGCCATCGAGACCAGGGTCTGGCGCCCGCTGCTCACCGCCATGCCGGACCTCGAGCGACGAGACCTCATGGTCGCTGCCGGTCGCTACCAGGACCACGACCTGGTGGCGACGCTGGGCCATTATGCGGGCGTGTTTCGCCGGGACTGGCTCGGCATTCCGGCCACCGGCAGGCCGGTTTTCCTGCGCTCAGGCGAAGTCCACCGCATCGAGGACGGCAGGATCGTTCAAAGCAGCGTGCTGTTCGATATTCTCGATCTGATGCGACAGGCCGGTTTTCGGCCCATTGCTCCCAGCCTCGGCCGGGAGCATCAGTGGCCGGGTCCGATCGGGCCGGGGGCGATCTGCCTTGACCCGGTTGATTTACAACTGGGCGCAGCCTCGCTGGCCCAGACGCTGGCCATGCATGGCGGCATCCACGGCTATGCCCACGATGCCGACAATCCGCGTCAAAGCTATCTCGCCAGCACCCAGCAACAGTTCTGGCACCGCAAGATGATGTGGTATGGACCCAGCGGTATCGGCACGGCGCGCGGCTGGCAAAACTATGTGGACTTTCATGCCGTGCCCTGGATTTCCGCCTTTCCCGACCGTCACGGCGTCGGCCATTACGTGCGACTCGGCGATGGCCCGGTGTCGGTGACCGGCGGCTGGCCCAGCGTCGAGGCGACCCATTCGGGCGGCAGCATCTTCGGCATGGCACCGACCGGGCGCACGGTGCGCGTGCGGGTGATGGACTTCTACTATCACCACGACGGCATCATCCGCGAAAACTGGGTGCCGATGGACATCATCGACCTGCTGGGGCAGATGGGCATCGACGTTTTCGAGCGCATGCAGAGCTTTTTCCAGCGCGGCCGCTATCCCGATTGATGGCCGGATCGGGCTCGTTCGCTGGGGTAAGACCCGCTGGAGTTTGGGCTTTACCGTTTTGCATTCGTATGCAAAATGACATAATGCCAGTTTAGGAGAGATCGGTTGCCCCATCGCACGTTCTTCTGGTTCATCCTGCCCTCTGCCGTGGCGATGTTTTTGTTTATCGCTTTGCCCGTCGTTTCGGTATTCGTACAGTCGCTGTTCGTCGAACACGAGCGGGTGCTGGTCACCGTGGAAAATTGTGGCCCGTTCGGCTGCACCACCGACTCCTATGTCGATCCCGCAGCCACGGCCGAACTTGAAGCACGCGAACCGCTCGGCAAGTTCAATGGGCTGGGCACTTATCTCAACCGCTCGCACCTCGCCGTCAACGAGATTGGCGCCATCCTTGCCAGCAATACCGGTCTGGGCGATATGGCGTCGCGCATCTACGGCCTGCCGTTCTATCGCGCCTTGGCGTTTACGCTGACCTACACTTTCGTGGTCACCCCCGTTGCCATGCTGCTCGGCTTCCTGATTGCCCTAGGGGTCAACAATCTCCCCCGGCACTTCAAGGGCCCCGCGATCTTCTTTTCGCTGCTGCCGATGATGATCACGCCGCTGATCGGCTCGTTGATCCTGTATTGGATGACCAGCGCGACCGGGATTATCGGGGCCAGCCTGCAGCGGTTGTTCAATGATCCCAACCTTTACCTGCAGGCCTCGCCGACCCTGACCTGGGTCATGTTGCTGGCCTACGGCATCTGGACCAATGCGCCGTTTTCCTTCGTGGTGTTTTATGCCGGACTGCAGACCGTGCCGCAGGACACGCTGGAATCGGCAATGGTGGACGGCGCGGACCGCTGGGAGCGCATCCGCTATGTGGTGATCCCGGCGCTGATGCCGCTGGCGACCTTTGTGGCGCTGGTGCAGTTGATGGACAATTTCCGGGTATTCGAGCCCATTGTCGGCTTCAACGCCCAGGCCAATGCCTCTTCGCTGAGCTCGGCCGTATTCTCGGATTTGCAGGGCCAGGACACCCAATTGTTCGGCTCGGCCGCCGCGACATCGGTCCTGACCATCATCGGTGTCGTCATCCTGCTCCTGCCCGTGTTGCGCAACACCTGGCGCGAATTCAACCGCAAGGTCGTGTGAGGCCGCCATGACAACCGCCATTCAGCGCACGCCCATCCTGCTCAGAACCCTTGCCACGGCGTTCATCCTGCTCTGGCTGTTCGCCGCCGCCTTTCCCTTTTTGTGGACGGTATGGGGCTCGTTCAAGGTCGAGGGGGACTTTTTCTCCCGGCTGAGCTGGTTCAACGCCGTAACCGGCCCTTTGACCGAGCAGCAGACCGGCGCGAGTTTCACCGGCGCGGGCTATTACGGCGCCTGGGTCACCAACGAATTCTGGCGGGCGGCGGGCAATACTGTCGTGGTCACGGTCTTCGTGGTGATCATCTCGCTGACCTTCGGCACGCTGGGCGGCTATGCGCTGGCGCGCTCGGGCTATCGCTATTCGTTCTGGATCCTGATCATCGCGCTGGTGTTTCGCGCCATGCCCCATATCACGCTGGTCTCGGGCTATCTGCTGCCCTTCTTCGAGCTCAATATCTGGGGCCATCTACCAACGTCCATCGTCGTGCTGGTGGCCATCAACCAGCCGTTTACGCTCTGGATGCTGCATTCGTTTTTCCTGAGCATTCCCAAAGACTTGGATGAAAGCGCCATGGTGGACGGATGTACTCGCTTCGAGGCGTTCCGGCTTGTCATCATCCCGGTCATGTGGCCCGGCGTGATCACCACGGGGCTGTTCAGCTTCCTGCTTGCCTATAACGATTTTGCCGTGACGGCCATGCTGCTCAGCAAGGACAACCAGACCATGGTGCCCAAGATCCAGAGCTTCATGAGCTCGATCTACCAGGCCGGCAATGTGATGTATGCGGTCGCCGCGGTGGTTTCGGCCACGGTGCCGCTGTTCATCCTCGTCCTGTTCTTCCAACGTCAGATCGTCAGCGGCCTCACCGCTGGCGCCGTGAAAGGTTAACATTTCGTGGCACAAATCCGTCTCAAGAACGTATCAAAGCGCTGGCACAATTTCGTGGGTGTCGACAATCTCAGCCTCGACATCGCCGATCAGGAATTTCTCGTGCTGCTGGGCCCCTCCGGCTGTGGCAAGACCACGACCATGCGCATGATCGCGGGGCTGGAGGCGATCACCGAAGGCGAAATCTGGATCGGCGACCGGCTGGTCAACGCTCTGGAGCCCAAGGACCGCGACATCTCGATGGTGTTCCAGAGCTACGGGCTCTATCCCAACATGACGGTTTACGAGAATATCCGCTTTCCGCTCAAGGTGCGTAAGATTGCTCAGGAGCAGCATCATGAGCGGGTGATGGCGGCGAGCAAGATGGTCGAGCTCGACGAGTTCCTGCAGCGGCGCCCGGCGGCCCTGTCGGGCGGGCAGCGCCAGCGCGTGGCTCTGGCCCGGGCGATCGTGCGCGAGCCCAATGCCTTTTTGATGGATGAGCCGCTGAGCAACCTCGATGCCAAGCTGCGCGTCTCGACGCGGGCGCAGATCAAGAACCTGCACCACACCCTCAAGCGCACGACGATCTATGTGACCCACGACCAGATCGAGGCCATGACGCTGGCCGACCGCGTCGTGGTGATGAACAAGGGACTGGTGCAGCAGGTCGGCACGCCCATGGACATCTACGATCGTCCGGCCAATACCTTTGTCGCCAGCTTCATCGGCTCCCCCGCCATGAACCTGGTGCCCGGCGAGATCGCCGATGGCGTGTTCACCGGCGACAATATCCGCGTCGAAGGCCTGTCCAAAACCGCCAAGGGTCCGGTGACGCTGGGCTTTCGCGCCGAAGATGCGGCGCTGGCCACCGGGCCGGGGCAGATCGCGGCGCCGATCTATGCGGTGGAACTGCTCGGCGAAGCCACCATGATCTCGATTCGCGCCGGCGGCGACCTGGTCTCGATCAAGGTCGCCAAGGACTACCGCGCCGAAATCGGCGATCCGGTGCGCATCACGATCGCGCCCGCGGCCTGTCACCTGTTCGATCGCACGGGCGGCCAGCGTATCGGCACGGGCCCCTGACATGTCGGCGCAGGAGCCAGCCTGGGCGACCGGCCCCAACGCAACGACGCGCCGCGCGGCCTTTGCCACAAGCGTGGCGCAGCACGGTCTGGCTCTGAGTGCGGCCGAGGCGGAGAGCGTCTATCAGCTCGCGGCCTGGATCAGCGAGAGCATTGAACGCTTGCCTGACGCCGAGCCGGTGTCGAGCGCCAGCGACGTGCTGGACGTGAGCTTCATCGAGCAGGGCAGGCGAATGCGCGAGGGGCGGCTGACCTCGATAGCGCTGGTCGAGGCGCATCTGGAGCGGATTGCCCGGCGTGATCCGAGCTATCGGGCGTTCTACACGGTGGATGCCGCGGGCGCATTGGCCGCCGCCGCGCGCGCCGACGCCGAACTGGCTTCCGGTCAGGATCGTGGCCCGCTACATGGCATTGCCATCGGGATCAAGGACCTGATCGATGTTGCGGGCCTGCCCACCACCGCCGATGCCCCCGGTCGCGCCAGTGCCATTGCCGACAACAATGCCGCAGTCGTCGACCGGCTCGTGGCCGGCGGCGCCATCATCCTGGGCAAGCTCGCGACCTATGAATGGGGCACGGTCGGTCCGGACAATGGCGGCCTGTTCCCGCCGGCGCGCAATCCCTGGAGCCTCGAGCACATCACTGGCGGCTCGTCCTCGGGCGGGGGCGCCGCCGTCGCGGGTGGGCTATTGCGCACCACGATCGGCACCGATACCGGCGGCTCGCTGCGCGGGCCGGCATTCTATTGCGGCGTGGTCGGGCTCAAGCCGACCTTTGGCAGCGTGCCCACAGGCGGCGTGCTGGCCATGGCGCCGAGCATGGATCACATCGGCCCGATGAGCGCGACCGTCGCCGAAGCGGCGGTGACGCTCGATGTCATCGCGGGGCTGGCTGGCGCGACCTCGGCAACGCGGCTCCTGGGCCAGCCCATTGCCGGGCGCCGCATCGGCTATGCCCGCAACTGGTTTGCCCAGGATAGCCAGACCATGCCGGCCGTGCTGGCGGCGATGGACGCGGCGCTGTCGACCCTGTCCGAGCTTGGCGCGGCGATCGCGGAAGTCGAGCTTCCCGACTATGACGTCATCGAGGTGGCCGCGGCAGCGATCCTGCATCGGGAAAGCTTCGAGTACCACGCTGCCGACTTGCGAGAGCGTCCCGAGGCCTATGGCCGCCGGGCGTTCCTCAGCCTTGCCACCGGCCTGGCAATAACCGACGCGGAACTGGCCGCAGCACGCCGGGCAGGGGAGCGGTTCCATGCCGCCATCGACCTGGTGCTGGAGCGTTGCGACGCCATCGTCACCGTCGGCGCCCTGACCACCGCGCTACCGGCGGCGCCGTTCGAAACAGAGGCCGTGTGGACGCCGATGCGCACCATCGGCTTCAATGTCAGTGGGCATCCGGTGCTGGCGGTGCCGATCGGCTTTCACGCCGGCCTGCCGATCGGCATGCAGATCGTCGGCCGGCAGCACGACGAAGCCGGCATCGTCCAGCTCGGCGACGCTTTCGAACACGCCACGGACCATGCTATCCAGCGGCCACGGGCGGTCGGTTAAGCCAAATGATTCTGGGCAATGAACATGCGTTTGTTTACACAATTGCATACGTATGCAATACTATTTCCCAAAGATTAGGGAGCGGCAGATGCCAGTTTGGCTCAAGCGCGGTAAGGATTTGCAAGAGCGGGCCGAGGCCGATCGGCAGGTGCGCGCCACTGTCGAGGCAATCCTGGGCGATATCGAAAAACGTGGCGATGCGGCGATTCGCGAGCTCAGCGCCAAGTTCGATAAGTGGGAGCGCGCCGAGTTCCGGCTGAGCCAGGCCGATATCGATGCCTGCATGGCCCAATTGAGCGACCAGGACCTGCACGATATCGAATTCGCCCAGACCCAGGTGCGCAACTTCGCCCAGGCGCAGCGCGCCACCATGACCGACCTCGAGATCGAAACCTTGCCCGGCGTCACGCTGGGTCACAAGCATGTGCCGGTCAACGCGGTGGGCTGCTACGTGCCGGGCGGCAAATATCCGCTTTTGGCATCGGCCCATATGTCGGTGATCACCGCCAAGGTCGCCGGATGCGAGCGGGTGATTACCTGTGCGCCGCCCTTTGGCGGCAAGCCCGCTCCCGCCGTCGTCGCCGCGCAGGCCATGGCGGGCGCCGACGAAATCTATGTCCTGGGCGGCATCCAGGCCATCGGCGCCATGGCGATCGGCACTCAATCCATCCAGCCGGTCGACATGCTGGTGGGCCCCGGCAATGCCTTTGTTGCCGAAGCCAAGCGCCAATTGTTCGGCCGCGTCGGCATCGACCTGTTCGCCGGGCCGACCGAAACGCTGGTCATCGCCGACGAGACGGTGGACGGCGAAATCTGCGCCACCGACCTTTTGGGCCAGGCCGAGCACGGCCCCACGACCCCGGCGATCCTGTTGACCAATTCCGAAACGCTGGCGCGCGACACCATGGCGGAAGTCGAGCGGCTGCTGGCCATCCTGCCGACCGGCGAGATCGCCCGCCAATCCTGGGCCGATTTCGGCGAGGTGATCGTCTGCGACAGCCATGAGGAAATGCTCTTCGAGGCCGATCGCATCGCCTCCGAGCATGTGCAGGTGATGACCGACCGCGACCTGTGGTTTCGCGACAACATCACCAATTATGGCGCGCTGTTTTTGGGGCCGCGCACCAATGTCGCCTATGGCGACAAGGTGATCGGCACCAACCACACCCTGCC